>JAHJCZ010000154.1 GCA_018812705.1 Candidatus Omnitrophota bacterium | reverse complement strand
TGCCCTGGAAGAAAACATCAGGGTTCTGGGCCGTTCCTCTTACAACAGGATGATCAGGGGACAATCCTCGCTGACGATGGGCAAAAACCAATTCATCATCTATCATTGCCCTGATTGTCTCAACAGGGATCTCTTCGATCTTCGAAACTTCATGAGAACTTCTAAAACCATCAAAGAAGTGAATAAAAGGAAGTCTTGCTTCAAGCGTTGCAGCATGCGAGATCAAAGCAAAATCCATAATTTCCTGAATCGAATTTGACGCAAGCATTGAAAAACCGGTAGATCGAGCTGCCATAACATCAGAATGATCACCAAAAATTGATAAGGCCTGGGCTGCAACCGAACGTGCTGACACATGAAAAACTGTTGATGTGAGCTCGCCAGCAATCTTGAACATATTCGGGATCATTAACAACAATCCTTGTGAAGCAGTAAAAGTTGTCGTAAGAGCGCCTGTTTGAAGGGCACCATGAACCGTACCGGCCGCGCCTCCTTCGCTCTGCATTTCCTGAACAAGAGGAATTGTTCCCCATATGTTTACTTGGCCTTCTGCAGACCAGGCATCTGCCCATTCACCCATATTTGATGAAGGAGTTATCGGATAAATAGCAATAACTTCACTCACTTTATGTGCGACATAAGCCGCTGCTTCATTTCCATCAATTGTTACTTGTTTCTTTTCCATGATCTTCCTTTCTATTCTTTCTAAAAAATCCCCAAATATTCCTAATTGATCCTATATGCTATATAAACAAAATTAGGCTTAGTTAATATATTGTATGCAATACATTATAAATACAAAAACAATTACGTCAACCTGGATTTTATAACATATTTATTGCTTCAGACGAAGAATGAATAAAGAAGTAATTATGATTTTTTTTCATTGAATCAACTTTAATGAATTCCTTATCTTTTAGGATAAAAACTTGATAACCTTTTGCCTCAAAAGAATCATAAAACTGCTCTGGAGTCGATCCAAATTTAATAAGATGCTCCCCTTCGACCTCACATAATATGACAGGTTTATCACGATCTATGATCTTCTCTGCGCCTTTAAAGAACTTGAATTCTGCTCCCTCAACATCACATTTAATAAAGGTCACCTTCTCAATACTGTTTTCTTCACAAAAATCATCTAAAGTAGTAACCTCAACATTGTCTTGAGATATTTCATCAGAATCTGCTACATCTCCAAGCCGCGCTAATGAAGGGCCTATTTGACCCCTATCTTTAATTGGAATGATCAGCTTTTCAATACCCTTGCTGTCAGATAGAGCCTTTTTTACCTTAACAACATTATTCATTTTATGGTATTTAACAACAGCCGATAACACTTTGTAACTATAATCACCCGGCTCAAAACAATACACCGTTCCTTTTTCGCCAACCAATTTTGAAATATGGAACGCATACCTTCCATATGCAGCACCAACATCAACACAAACAAAACCTTCGTTAATAAACCTATGTAATTCGTATACTTCAGACTCGAACTTCTTTCCAGCCAAATTCCTGCGAATAGTCTTAAACGTTGTGCTCATACAACTTAAGTTCTGACCAATTTTGGTAAAAATATTATTATTCATAAAGTATCGTTCCTTTTAATTCCTAAAAAGCCGTCACATCTACCTCAACATTCTTTAGAAAAGAATAATCTTTTTCTCCAAGTGTAACAGCTGACAAATTCAAAGCATTTATTGCTTCTTTCTCTTTTCCAATTGACTTTAACAATAAGCCCAACATATAAAAAGCCTTAGAATAACCAGACCTTAACCCATCAATCACTCTTTTCTTAGGGTCTTTCATTTGAGACCAAATACTTCTATAAACACTCGAAGTCAAAGTTACTTTCATTGAATAATCAATATTCAAAGAAACTGCTTTTGTCAGATACTCGATAGCTTTCTGCTGGTCTTTATTTTGTAAATACAGCACTGCCAAATTATAGTTGTTCCAAAAATAATTTGGCTCAAGCTCAATAGCTTTTATATAATGATCAAGCGCTTCCTTTTTCTTCCCTTCGTAATAATAGCAAAAACCTAACATTGCCTGCACTTCAGCAATATGCGGATAAAAATCAGACGCCTTTTCATAATAAGCTCTATAAGCACCAAGACTAGCCTTATCAGGCTTCGTTCCCTCCTCAATAACATGGCTTAAATAATTATAAGAATCCGGCGCAGAAAAACTTAACGTAATCCCTTCCATTTTATATATCGCATTTTTTCTTTCATCAATAACATGCTTAGCAACAGGATTGTTTAAAAGAACCATCTTAAGGCTATTATTCCTTAAAACAAGGAATAAAAGAATTGCTAAAAGAAGAATTGGGACAATATATTGTTTTTTGAAAATAATCTTTTTAGACATTACAAACTTAGTTTTTTTGTGTTTATAAAGCAAATTTGACGTTTTTTTTATAATTATATTTATACCAATAAATTTTGATAATGCTATAATTATTTAAAAATAAGCCCAAACTTTTGACCATTAAATAAAAAGTAACACAATAGATGACTATTAAAGACCAAGAAGATACAAATAAAACATCAAAATTAGTGATCTTTGCTTTTACCTTATCAATACTCTACTGGATATACTTATTTCTTATTTCTCAAATGCTGATTATCCAAGATGCTCTTGGATACAAAGAATTAGGAGAATTGATCGCCAATAAAGGCTGGCTAGAATATTTCTCTGCTGGGCCAAGAAGAGAACCTTTTTACCCATTTTTAGTCTCAATTTCCTTGAGGTTTGCAGACACCACCCCATTTTCTTTCGAAACTTTACAAAAATTTCAGCAATTATTATTTCTATTTGCCACACAAATATTATCCTATAAATTGCTCAAAAATTTAAAAGTGAGACCATTTTTTATATCACTTGCTATTCTTTACATAGGCTTTTCCCCAGCACTTATCAATACTTATCTTTGCTTATTCTCAGAAATTGCCATACTTCCATTTATGATCGCGACAATTCTATTAAGTTCAAAAGTTTGGAAAAACATTGCATCTTACATAGAAGACACAAGTTCTTCTACAAAGAAAATAATACTAAACAGCTTAATGCTTGGTTTTTTATTTTTAATCTTGACCTTAACAAAAGGTATTTTCGAAATAACTCTGTTTGTTCTCTTTATCCCTTTTATGATATTTGCTATCAAAGGAATACAAAAAAAGAAAAAACGACTTTGTCTGTCGAATATCCTAGTAATATTATGTTTGCTTGCAACCTTTTTTATCCCATTAAATTTGTATAAATACGCAAATAAAAAATATAACGGAACTTTTGCCTTGACCAATAGGGCATCTTTCGCTCTTTTTGGGAACTTGAGAAGAAGAAGTGAAAAGATAACTTCAAAAAGTCTGGCCTCTGCATACGCATTTGTGGTTGGAGAAGCCTTTTGTATGAAAACGATCGATCCTGATTCATGCAGATTCTGGTCTTACTTTGCTTCTGATCATTTCGCCGGGCAACAAAGGCTTAAATATCTTGATCTTACAACCACTGAAACAAACAAACGTTTTACTGCCCTGGCTAAAAAGGAACTTATAAAAACCCCTTTCAATCAAATATTGTTCGCATCCATTGAAACCCTAAAAATGTTTTTCTTTGAAACGCCTAACAATATTGGGTTTGTTGTTTATCCTAGATGGCTGGACAAGCTCTATCACACCCCCAAACTTATTTATTCTTTTACTTTCTTAATGGCATTCATGTCGTTCTTTAGTTTCATATTCTCAATTTGCTATGTCTGGACAAAGAGAAAACAGCTTAATTTCACTTCTTGCAATAACAATAATACTTTCACAATTCTTTCAATACTGCTACTTATGGGTCCCTTCATTGGATTGCATTCCCTTTTCTTTGTTCTGCCGAGGTATGCAAATCCAATAATACCTTTGCACGTCATCCTTATATCTTTTTGCTTAAACAATATACTCCCTAGAACAAAAAAGGACTGATCTCTTTAATAAAAGACCAGCCCTTTGAAATAAATAATTAATTTAAGAACGGTTTATCCGTGATAACCATCTATCAGTTCTTCAATACATCTTTCGATCCTAGAGAACTCTTTTGCATCCATCCATTCATTTTTCAAAATACTACCACCAAAAGCTACCGCAGAAGCACCATTTGAGAAGAACTCTTTTATATTGTTAGCTTTAACTCCACCACAAGCCATAAGATCAATATTGTTAAAAGGCCTTTTTATCTCTCCAATATATTGAGGACCAAAATATTTAGATGGAAAAACTTTCACCATAGTAGCACCAGCTTTATAAGCATTATAAATTTCTTGAGGCGTGAACGCTCCCGGAAAAACCGGAACACTGTTTTTTGCACAATATTCAACTACGTCTGTCACTAATGTAGGAGAAACAATAAATGTTGCCCCAGAACCTAATGCAAGCTGAAGATCATCCATCGTCAATACAGTACCAGCACCGATAAACAATCTACCCTTAGCGCAAGCGATCATTTTTTTTATGAGCTCACTTGCCTTTGGCGTATTCATTGTTATTTCAATAGTCTTTAATCCGGAAGATGCAACCGCTTCGACTAAAGGCTCTATAGCTTCTTCCTTGACTCCTCTAACTATTCCCATCAAAGGTAATTTTTTAAACTCTTCAATATTCATAATTTTTAACCTTTCACAAAAGTTATTCAATACCCATATTCGTAAAACTTTCGAAAAACGCACGATAGTTCTCTTTTTTTTCGCTATTACGCAAGTTCATTGCCGCCTGAGGATGCTCATTCATCATTCCTGCAATAGCAAAAGGAATAATATACCCCCATTCAATTTGCTCCCTTAATGGAATAAACTTATTAGAGATTAAATCCAATACTGGCCGAATATCATATTTTGGATTCTTCAGAAAACCAATAAGAAGCTCTAGTGTACAATTACCTGCAGCTCGGCCTATTCCATAAACTGTTGCATCCATATAATTCGCTCCGTGGATAATCGCCTCGATCGTATTACTAAAAGCTAACTGCTGATTATTATGTCCATGAAAACCAATTTCTTTTGTCTTTAGTATTGACTTGTAATGCTTAACTAGATGTTCAATATTCTCCTGGTAAAATGCGCCAAAACTATCTACCACATAAACAACATCTGTCTTGCATTCTTCTTCTATCTGATGAAGGGCTTCATCTAATTCGGGGCCCTGGTCTCTTGAAACAGCCATAAGATTCACCGTAGTTTCATAACCTTTTTCATTAAATTCATTGGCCATCACAATTGCCTTATCAATATCCTTCACATAAGATGCAACTCTTATCATGTCCACAGGACTTTCACTTTTTTCTTTAATAGCATCCATGTTAACCCTTCCGATATCTGCCATAACAGATATTTTACATCCCGATTCAACGCCATCAATTACCCTTTTAATTACTTCATCATCACAAAATTTCCAAGGGCCATACTCTTTCGGGTCAAAAAGCGTAGGAGAGTTCTTGTAACCAATCTCCATATAATCAACACCTGCTTCAGAAAGCGATTTGTAAACATCCTTAACAAAAGCTTCATCAAAATCATGTTTATTAATTAGTCCGCCATCGCGAATTGTACAATCCAATACTTTAATCTGTTCCCTAAACATCTTCCCCCCTTAATATTATCAATAAAATAAAGACTATTATGTTTAAATCCGACCAATGACGAATTTTCCTTAAACCGTATATTACTTATTTCCTGTATTAATGTCAAGCTTATAGCATTTAGTAAGTTTTTCACTATTGCCTATCAAAAAATGGATTTTTTGACGAAGCACTAATAGGGATCGCGTAAACTATTGAAACATCTTCTGCGAATAATCCCATTTCTAAGACAGCTTGTCCAACAGAATACATAACTCTACTATCAACCCTGTTATCCGCAGCAACACTAACAGCCGACCCAATAGCAATTCCCAGATCACCAGTATTAAAAACACACGGGATATTAACATGTTTATCTTTTTCACCACAGTTCTCAAAGCCACACATTCCGCATTTCTTTAAACCTAATGCCTTTTTTCTAGTTCCTAAAAGCAGCATCACTTCTGACGATAATATGTTTTCCGCATCTCTCTTGAAGCCAGCCACATCATATTTTTCACCAAGTTCTTTGAGTTTATCTGAAATAGCTTTAATAGTATCCTTCTCAACTAAAGCAATCTCCATATTGTCAATCCCTTTTCCTTTGGGAGCTGTCCGAGCCGCAACCATCATTTTATGGCCAATTATCTTAAGCGTTTCATCTCTTACATCTTGTTCCTTTATCACTTTCATTTTTTCCTCCTAATTATTTAATATTATTAACTATAATCTCTGCATATCTTTAGTATTTATGTCGCAAACCGAGCAAATCCCTTCATCCTCCATACATAAATATAGATCAACACTTTTACTTCTTTCTCGAATAAACTGCTTCATAGTTGAATAAATATTATTTCTTTGTCTTTCGCTATAACGCAATTTCTCATCATATCCTATCAAAAACTCCCCATCTAAAATATTTGTGCGAGGAAAACGATTCTCAATAACTTGCTTTAACTTAGCAGTCATTCTCAGCACCCCTAAACTTATCCATCCAATTCTCTTCTCATCAATTAGATCAAAAAGTCTATTAACTACAAAATTGTAATTTTCTTGCCACCGGTCATAAACGATTATCGGATCAAAATGAAAACCAACTTTATAGCCTGCCTCTACACAACGAACGGCTGCCCGCAATCTCTCTTCTAATGAATTAGTCCCAAACTCAACATTATCAATGATAGTTTGTGGATTTAACGTCCAGGAAACCTGGATATTCTCAGGAGGGGTTAATGCAATCAAAAGATCAACATTATCACTCTTTGTCTTAAATTCAAAAGTGCTTTTAGGATAGTTCCTAAAAAACTCAACAATTAAAGGCGAATATTCAGTAATATGATCAAAGACAAGCGAATCAGTAAATTGTCCCGTGCCAACCCGAATATCTTTACCTATTTTTTTAAAGCGTGCGAAATAATCTTCAATATTAGCCTGTATTAATATCCCCGGAGAATTGATATAACCCTGTAAAAAGCAATAAGTACAATCAAAGCCGCAGCCTATGCCTAAATTCATCGTATTATATCCACAAGGCACGGAATCATTTGAGCATGGACATTCTAAAAAGAAATCATAATTCTCCCGAACAATATAGAACTCGTCCAATCTATTATTAAAATCCTTTAAACAGAATTCCCTGTTTTTCACAAAATCTTTGTAGGTCGAAATATTATTAAACTTTGCATTTTTAAACTTTTTTCTGAGCCTATCGACTAAAGCCGTTTCTAATACAGATTCCTCAATAAAAAACTGTTTTGGAATTATCCTTTCGTTCTTCTTAATTAATGCTTTATTTTCAGGATCAATACTAAGTTCTTTAAACAGTCCATGCTTGCTTCTTTCTTCTTTAGAAAAACCCGGGAATCTTCTCTCCAGTAAATACTGTTTTAAATGCATAAACCTATGTGACCCTTCTTTGCCATTTTTAGGTGCAGCATCAAATATATCATTATAAGAAATTTGTTCTCTTTTTGATATTTCAAATACAAGGCGAAGGACTTCCTGAGTTTTATTGGCACCAAACTCAAAATAATTATCTTCAATATGTTTCCTAATACTTTCTATATCAATAATCATATCAAAAATTTACCTGCCTCTTATTTTGTTACCTGGCTTATCTCCATTAATTCTTCATCACTCAAATACCATTCGAATGCCTTTGCATTTTGTATTATTTGCTCTTGATTTCTTGCTCCAGTAATAACCGAAGCTATTCCCGCTTGCTGACGAACCCAATTAACCGCTAATTGATTCAAAGGCCTTTTAAACTTCTCAAGCTCATCGATCTTTTTCTTAGTCTTGTTGAATTCCTCGCCCTTATAGCATTTATAAAAGAACGATCTGGAATCACCCGGCTTAAAATTCGGCTCCGTTTTATATTTTCCTGATAATATACCTCCAGTCAAAGGTCCATACGTAAGAACACCCACATTCAGATCTCTGCACACAGGTAAAACTTTGTCTTCAATCTCCCGCTCTAGTAAAGAATATTGATTCTGTAGTGTGACTATTTTTGTAAAATCACATGCTCGTTGTAAAAGCTTGTCATCAAAGTTTGACACTCCGATATACTTTATCTTTCCTTCTTGTTGTAATTTACAAAGAAATCCCAATGTTTCTTCAATCGGCGTATTTTGGTCAGGCCAATGGCATTGGTAAATATCAATAAAATCTATCTTCAATCTTTTAAGTGATTCCTCAATTTCAGTCCTTATGGATTCAGGATCTAAATTATGTTTTATATGCGCTCCTATGCCAATAAGCCCACATTTTGTAGCAATGACAACTTTGTCCCTTCTTCCTTTTATTGCTTTGCCAACAATGCTTTCTGAAGCTCCATAACCATAAATCGGTGCCGTATCGATCAAATTGATCCCGAGATCAATTGCAGCTGAAACAGTATCTATGCAATCCTGCTCTTTAACACCTCCCCAGCAATCTCCGCCAAAAACCCACGTACCAAGGGCTAATGAAGAAATACTTAAATCAGTATTTTTGATATTAAAATATTGCATGATATTTTTCCTCCAAATTGATTTTTATAATGGTATAATTCTATCACAAAATAATTAAACTTAAATTTTTTATCAAATCGTGCAAAAATAATACTATGAGCAACTTCGAAACGCTATTCGGCCTTAAAGAGAACCAATTAAAGAGCACTTGCGTTTTAACTCCCTTCTTCACAAAAGGAATGCTTGATTCATTTAAGACCAATGAACTATTTAAAGGAAATCCATATTCCTGCGCTAATAGCGATAACCTTACATTAATAAAAACTCATGTAGGAGCACCTTTTGTCGGAGATGCTGTATTAAATTTAAAGAACACTTATTGTAGCAATATTATTTTATTTGGCTCATGCGGATTAGTTGCTGAAACTGAAATTCTAAAAATTGGTTCAATAGTGTCTCCAACCCGAGCATTAGAGTTAGAAAGCTTTTCCCAATTACTTAATTGCAAAATTGATAACTGTAGTTTCTCCCAAGCTGATACAGAACTGTTAGAAAAGCTTATTAACATATCATCTGCTAATATTGAAACAATCCAGTGCGCATCTATCGGATCAATCTCCCTGGAAAACGAATACAAGGAATTCTTTTTAGAAAACAATATTTCAGCTCTTGATATGGAATGTTCTGCATTTTTTAACGCAGCCAAACATATCAATAGAAAAGCTATTGCACTTTTTTATGCGACAGATATTCTTGGCACGAACGATCCCTTTGATAAACCCTCAGAAGAACATAAAACAGCTATTGATACTTCAATTGACCTTGCTATCAAAACTATTCAAGTATTAGCCAACAATTTGGGCTAAAGATCCGGACATCTCTAACATTTTAGAATAAAACACTTTACAGCATTTCGGCAACAATAATATATTTGCAATTATTTTCATCCAAACTTGCTTTTATGAATTTTTATATGTTATACTTCAGCTGTATAGAGCAGCAAAATGTTCTTTAGAATTTTATTGGTAAACCACTTGAAAGAGTGGGACACAAAGCCGTGAGCCTACATCCAAGAAGATTTTTAAAATCTTCCTGGACAAGGTTGTCTGGTTGCCCTAAATCACTAATTGGTGATTTTTGTATATTCTTTGGGTCCCTCTCTTTCGAGCAGGGATTTTTTTATACTCGAAAAACGAGTTAAAGGAGGGCTCAAAGATGAGAAAGTTCATCATTGCTTTTGTATTATTGGGATTGATATTTTTATGCTCAGGACAAACAGAAGCAGCAAAAACCGAAACAAAAAGTTATAGAATTAGTGCTACTATTCCCGCGATAGTTGGTTTAAATGTAAAAGATGTTCAAACTTTTGCAGATGAAGAAGCAAAGCCAAACACAGATGATGAGATCGGATATGAAGAGTATGCTGTTGTAAGGAATAATCAGACATTTATTTTAAGAACAAGCGTTCTAAAATAATCAAAGCTCAGCATTCAAAAAGGTGACAATTATGATATTATATGATTGTCACTTTTTTATAGGAGAAAAAATGTCCCATTGTTACAAGTGCAGAAGAGAAATAAAATTTATTGCTTTTTGGAAAGCCAGTTACGAAGGCTACCAAAAGAATAAGCACAAAAAAAAGATGCTCACATTCATGCAGACATTTAATTGTCCCTACTGCGGCACTGAAACCCAGCAAACATACTTTTCATCTTATGGAATAGTTGGCTCAATGATTATTTTGATCGGTGGTGTTGGATTATTGATTAAAGATGGAGCAGAATCAACTTTAATAAACAATATTATTTTCTCTTTTAGCTTTACAGCTTTCGCAGTCATTTTTAACTTCTTATGGTGGACGAATCTTAGTGTATTAAAAAAACCTGAAGAATAGAACGCCTACTCTTCTTTTTTCTCTGTCTTCTTTAAAGGAACATGAAAGACATATGTTGTCCCTTCAGAAAGATCTATAGTTTTCTTTAATTGAATAGTAGGCAGGTATTTTACAGAAAGAGAATTCATATCTATACGGATCTCATGCTTGCCTGGCAAAATGTTCCTGAAGAAAAATGTACCTTCATGATCACTGTATATCTCATTATCATCATCTAAGATAATTTTTGTTCTCGCAACAAATTCATCGCCTTCATCAGGTTTGCTATTCCCATTCTTATCGCAAAATACTACCCCATATATACCTGATTGAGCCGTCAAACCAAAATCAACTTTTTGTCTTTTTCCCGGGATGATCTCAACTTTTTCAAATGCTTTAGTGGAAAAAACAAATCCTTCTGGGATCGTATTAATATCAATACCGACCAAAACCTTCTTCGCCCTGATCTTTGTTTCATAAAAACCAGCTGCATTAGTAATAACTGTTTGCTTGCCGACTTTCACACTGACACCAGCGATTCCTGCTTCATCCGCATCCTGCTGCTGATTTCCATTAATATCTTTATAAACAAGCCCCTTGACAATACCCTTTGGGTTCCAGAAAAATGGTGAGTCCCAGCTTGTTCTTACCCCCACTCTTATGGTTGCATCATTAAAAGCATCATTATTATTGTTCTCAGCCCACGTATTACTTACACTTCCATCAACAAATAATTCAACATCGGAAGCTGGAGAATATGTCAATCCTAAACTTCCAACCAAACTATCAGTACCTGCAAGAAAGCTGTTGTTACCTTCCGTCTTTTCTTCATTTCTATACGAAAGCGAAGCTTGACCAGAAAGCGAATTAAACATCAATTTTGAATAATTTAATCCTGCATTGAACACTGTTGGAGAATCCAGCTCTCCAGTAGATTTTTCTTTAACAATATTGTATTGATAATTCATATAATAACGAAGGCCTTTAAAGAGCATCAGACTTAGTCCTGAAGACAAATATAAATTATCATATTCAGAAGATGTTGAAAATTCATGCCTGCTCCTCTGGTACCCACCTCTCAAAGTTGCAGTAAGCTGACGCCCGCTCCAAATAGGAATTTGTTTTGTATAATTAGAAACAAGGCGGAGATCCTCCCTCGGGAATATTTCTCCTCTTGTGTTCACATAGTATATCGAATTAATTATTCTATCTGTTTTTGACAATGATGTATCAACAGATGTATTAAAATCAAAATTTAAGGCATCGGGCCTATTAGGATTTGAAAGGTACCGGTCTTTATAAAGATCCAAATATGAATTTACTACTGACTTATCAAGCTGAATTCTCGTGGATAGAGTCCCTCCGATCTCACCTCTTCCCCCGGCATACCCAGTGATCGTTGTAAAATCCTTATCTATATTTCTTAATATCTGGATAAATGGTTCTTGGCAAGTTAATCTTACGATAGAATCCTTAGGTAAATGTCTTGAGGCATTTATTAGAGCAACTCCTCCCCCTACTACTATTCCTTCTTCTAGGGCAGACTTTGTAGCTTCAATCGCATCTTCAAAACGATATTTTTTTTCAACAAGTTCTGGCTCTGTTGTTGCTCCAACTTTAATTACCGCTATTTTAGATTTAAACTTTTCTAATCTCTTTTTATTTTTTTCACTATCTTTTTCTAAAAGAGTAATTGATTCTGTAATCTTTTCCTTATCTCCTTTTCCATCAACCACAATCGTAGAATCTTTATCACAGATTATCTTTCTTGCTCT
>JAHJCZ010000153.1 GCA_018812705.1 Candidatus Omnitrophota bacterium | reverse complement strand
GCCCTCATCTTCACATACAATTTCATAACCTGCATCTGATAATAATTTTGAAAGAAGTGTTCTTGTAACCTTTTCATCATCAATTATAAGAATTTTTTTATTCATAAATGACCAGGTTTATTTAATTTCTCTGTTATTTTTTGTTTTATTTTACCCCAATGATCTTAACTTCGAAAGTTAATTCTTTTCCAGCTAATGGATGGTTGAAATCGATAACTAGCGCATCCTCTTTTACTTCTTGAATAATTCCCACCATTGCTTCTCCTGTATTTGTCTGCATTTGCAGGACCATACCAACTTGTGGCGTTTCTTCAGAAGTTAATTGATCCTTTGGTATCTCTACAACTGCTTCTGGATTGTTTTCTCCATAGGCTTCGTTGGCTGGCACAACTACTGTTTTTTCTGCACCAGGCTCTAGTCCTTCAAGCGCGGTTTCAAGTCCAGGAATTATCACATTGCTTCCCTGGGTATAAGTTAATGGCTCTTTTCCAACAGAAGTATCCACGATTTCATTATTGACCTTTAGAGTATAATCCATTGTAACTTCTTTTCCCTCTGAGATCATCTGAGCTTCTCCTTTTACTTGTAAAAAACAAACTGTCATCATTAATACCGTGATAAAAACTATCTTTTTCATTTATTGCTCCTAATTAGCTTTATAAATTATATGTAAAAATTAACATTCTTAAAAAGTAAAGAATTTGATCTTACCTTACTTTAAACATTAAAAGTTGGTTAATTATTGCATAAATTAATATTTTGTCAAATGATGGAAATAGTTTAAAGTATTCACAAAGAAATTTTCTATAATCTTTCCAATATGATATTATAAACAAGCTGTTACTTATTGAAAAAAGCATAGTCATTATTAACCATTTAAAAAAAGAGATAAAAAATGGCATTCTTAGAGAAAGTAATCAAATTCTTAAAAATTGATGTCTGGCGAATTCGCACAAAAAAAGTCTCAAGATTAAGATCTTTCTGGATAACACAATTGAGAATAATCCTGCTTTCGATCAGAGGATTTGCTGAAGATAAATGTCAGCTTCGAGCTTCTGCCTTAACTTTTTATTCCTTGCTCTCGATCGTTCCTGTAGTTGCTATGGCTTTTGGTATTGCTAAAGGCTTTGGCTTTGAACAAATGCTTGAAAAACAACTTATGGCAAGATTCACTGGACAGGAAAGCGTTATTGGCCAGGTAATTGGTTTTGCAACCTCACTACTTGAGGACACAAAAGGTGGAGTTATCGCAGGAATTGGCATAGGAATTCTATTTTGGACTGTCGTGAAAGTTTTAGGCAATATTGAGAGTTCATTCAATGATATATGGGGAGTAAAGAAAGCTAGAAGTCTTGGGAGAAAATTCAGCGATTATTTATCTATAATGCTTATTTGCCCTATTCTTCTCATTATGTCCAGCAGCATAACTGTTCTGATCACTAGTCAGGTTAAACTGGTTTTAGCAAAAATCTCTTTCCTAGGGGCATTAAGTCCTTTAATACTTACTCTTCTCCAATTATTACCATATTGTGTTATATGGATTTTATTTACTTTCATTTATATTTTTATGCCGAACGCAAAGGTCAACTTTAAGTCAGGATTATTTGGTGGCATTATTGCAGGGACAATTTATCAGGTCGTCCAGTGGGCATATATAACTTTTCAGGTAGGAGTATCAAAATACGGTGCAATTTACGGAAGCTTTGCAGCTCTTCCTTTATTTCTTGTATGGTTACAAATTAGCTGGCTTATCGTTTTGTTTGGAGCAGAAATTTCATTTGCCGAACAGAATGTTGAAACATATGAATTTGAACCTGATTGTCTTAAAGCAAGCCTTTCATGCAAACGTTTATTATCGCTTCGAATTGCACAGCTCTGCATAAAGTATTTTGTTGAAGGAAAAGAACCATTAAATGCCAAAGGAATATCTCAATTGCTTGAGATGCCTATACGCCTGGTTCGTGACCTTCTCTATGATTTGTCTGAGTCAGGAGTTCTAATTGAAGTAAAAACAAGTGAAAACAAATCTTCCGCATATCACCCTGCTATCTATCTGGATCAATTAACAATAAAGAATGTTTTAAATATGCTTGATGAAAGAGGCATTAATGACATTCCAATAGCAGAGTCAAAAGAACTTGAAAAACTGGCTCAGTCTTTAAATACTTTTGATGAACAAAATAAAAATTCTAAAGAAAATTGGATTTTGAAAGATATTTAACAAGATATCCGGCAAAACTTTCTCACTCTTGTTAATTAAAATCAACATTCTACTTTCTTTACTTTCACGCAGCCTATATACTTGGAAAAATTCTGATATTTTTCCTGCCAAAACATTAACAAAAAACAACAAATACCATTTGATTGTAGCTGTTGAATACATGTATATATAGTAGACTAAATATTAAAATTAACATTTAATATTTTCATACATATATTGTAAAATTTTCAAAAGGAGATTCTTATGGAACATGGACCAGCTACCAATTGGGAGAAAGACAATTCTTCAGATTATAAGACAAAAACAGGGCTAAAATTATTCATCATATACTGCATGATATATATAGGATTCGTCGCAATAAACACAATAAAACCAAAGTTAATGGGATTAAAAATAGCTTTTGGACTAAATCTTGCCTGCATTTACGGTTTTGGTCTAATAATTCTCGCGATCATAATGGGATTGATATATAACGCCGGATGCTCCAAAGCAGAGGACAAAGTAACCAATGCTGAGAAAGGAGCTAAGAAATGATCTATTCAGTCTCCTTATTAGCCATTTGCATCTTTACTGGATTTGTTTTATTAGTATTAGGCCTCTCTTTTTTCCTTGCAAGAAAACCAGCATCTGCAGCAAGCTTTTTTGCTGCTGGCGGTCAGATCCATTGGGCTGTTAATGGTATTGCTTTTGCCGGCGATTATTTATCAGCCGCTTCATTCTTAGGGATTTGCGGAATGATAGCTTTTTCCGGATATGATGGATTCCTTTACTCCATAGGATATCTTGCCGGGTGGGTTGTTGCACTCTTTGTTGTGGCAGAACCAATGAAACGATTAGGAAAATTTACATTTACTGATGCCCTTGATTCAAAATTCAATTCAAAATCAATTCAACTTATGGCTGCAATAAGCACTCTTGTTGTTTCGGTATGTTATCTGATCCCTCAAATGGTAGGAGCCGGAGCACTAGTTAAGCCTCTTCTTGGTTTACCCCGAATATGGGGCGTTATTATGGTTGGAACTATTGTTATATTTATAGTCGCAACTGCTGGCATGAAATCCACAACTTATGTTCAATTTATTAAAGGTGGTTTGCTAATAGTCTTCTCAAGCATCCTTGTTATTTCTGTCTGCAACAAAGGTCTTTCTTTAAAACCTCAAGAATCCTATCACAACTTTATTACGCTTGACGCAAAAGTGATCAACGGCAAGATCGTAGGAGTTCAAAATCCAGAATATAGCCTTATATCCCATCATTCAAAGGATAACTTTAACGCTGTCAAACTTATCAAAGACAACGTAGCAACCTGGTGGAAAGTTAAAGACTTTCAGTTTGAAGAAATGCTATCAATAGTAAAAACAAAAGACGGCGGCAAGCTCTATAACGGAGAACCTAAAGCAAATAAAAAATTCTTTCAAGTGGGACACTTGAGCAAGATCATAAAAGACGGCAAAGAGGTCTCAAAAACAGGAAAGATCAATCCGATACAGCTCCTTTCTATTATTGATGACAGCGAAGTCGTTCGTTTTACAGAAAAATCATTTACCGATGGAGATAATAAAGTTACTGTCTGGTATCAAGACCCAACATCAGGCAAAGATATCATGAAACCAGGATTAAAATTCAAAGTTGATAAAGGCTCTGACTTCTGGTCAAAACTGAACTTTGTCTCTTTGATGCTTGCTTTATTCTTTGGTACTGCCGCATTGCCTCATATTCTTATTAGATACTATACAGTTCCTAGCCCTAGAGATGCGCGCAAATCAACAATTGTTGCAATAGGCGCCATTGGATTCTTTTACATTTTAACATTGTTCATGGGGCTTGGCGCCATGGTCAGCGGGGTCATTGACGTTGAAAGCAGCAACATGGCAGCTCCCTTGCTTGCAAAATCTTTCGGCATCATTCTTTTCTCATGCATATCTGCAATTGCATTTGCAACTGTTCTGGGAACTGTTAGCGGCCTGATCGTTGCAGCTTCAGGAGCTGTTGCCCATGACCTTTTAGATAAGTTTTTCGACTTAAAAATGTCCGACAGAGAAAAAGTGCGAGCCGGTAAATTCACTGCGGTAATTGTTGGTATTATAGCAATTATCTTGGGAATACTTTTTAAAGGAATGAACGTTTCTTATCTGGTCGGATGGGCTTTTGCTGTTGCAGCTTCAGCCAATCTCCCTGCGATCCTCATGCTCTTATTCTGGAAGAAAACAACCTCACAAGGCATTGCTTCTTCTATCTTTGTTGGCATGGTAACATCTCTTGGAATTATTCTTTTATCACCAAGTATGTACGTCAGATACGGGCTTGACCCATCAACAGCAATAATGCCTCTTGAAAATCCGGGCATTATTTCAATACCTCTTAGCTTTTTAACTTTAATTGTAGTTTCTTTATGTACTCAAAAGGCTAAACAAGTATAAATTTTTTCAAAAAAAGGGTCGCTTCTCAGATCTTAAGATCTGCCTTAGAAGCGACCTTTTTTTATTTAATTTTCTTAAGACTAACCTCTCTTAAAATTACAGATCCCGCAATAAATACTTGGCTTCATCTAATTTTTCATACAACTTCGGCAGCCAGGCTTCACCCCAAAACAAATAACAGCTGGTCTCTGCATCAAGAATGGCTTGTCTAGCTTTTATCAACTTCTCTTTTTTTTCTTTGGTCAACTTGCCCTTGCTTAGCTCCCAATATCGTCCACTAACCTGACACAATTCTTCAATAGCCTTCTTTTGAGATCCAGATCCATTCCATTGAGCAAAATCATAACCACTCGTAGTTGCCACATTCCATGCACCCGTGTTAACATTCGCCATCATTTTTGGTGGAAGCAATTTTATATAATCAGAGAACTTAATAGTTTTGACCTTTGCTTCTTTAGATTTTATCTGCTCCAAAAGCGGTGCCCAAAAATATCCAAAGAACCCTGCATTATCATCGATCTGTCTAAACCATCCCCCATTCTCGCCATCTGACCAGGTTGTTAAAAGAGGGTCTTTAGCCACCGAATATTTTTCTAACTGATTTTGGCTCTCCTTTAAAAACCATTCAGGATTCAAACCACTTTCTTGCGCATTAGACATATCTCGATGTCTTGGAATTATTGTTATTTGAACACCTTCGCATTCAGCTGTATACAATTGGAATGGGTCAAGAGGCTTACCATCTTTTGGCTTAACATGGACATGATCCACAACAACGTATTCATATCCTGCTTTCACTAATTCAGGGATCATCTCCATACAAAACGCCATTTCAGACGGCCAAAAGCCCTTTGGAGAAATACCAAAAGCCTTCATAAATATTTCCTGCCCTTTATCCAGCTGTTCGGGCCAATCTTCTTTTGGTATCAAAGGAAAGATCGGGTGATAATAGCCCATACCAATGATCTCTATATTTTTAGCGCGTCGATAATCTTCAAGCATCTTAGGAATGTCCACAAAACAGCGGTACTTATCAATTATGTACGGGTCCAAAAACTGCTCGATGAGGACGCCAGAGAAGTCCACATGAAACTCACCTTGAGGATATTTCAAAGCATAACGCACGGCCCTCTCATAACATTTAATGATCTGCTGCGCTTCCCATTCATTGTGTTCAATAAGAAGTTTTAAATTGTGCGGAGGCTGATGCATGTGAAGCCCCATCGCATAAAAGAAATGAGAACTATTTTTTTTTGTCATAGATCCCTCCTTGATAATAAATTAAATGTTTATATTTCAAGAACAAACACCGTCTACTTTAGGTCAATATTTTTGTTTTTGCTATTAGTCCATAAATCCTTGTATACAAAATACGATTTTCTCAACTGACGTAAATAGGGGCTTTTTGACCCGTCACCCTGACCGGTAATGCCATACCACTCTGCACCTGCAACAGTCATGAAAGCTCCCATATCATGTATCGATGGAGTTCCTCCCAGGTGCCACTGATCACACCAGGAAAAGATAACGCCGCCAATACTGTTTCCGACACCATTTTGTCCAAAGCTATTTCCTTCAATATCTTTCCAAGAATCCATGTGATATCTTGCCTGCGCCCCGTCGTCATAAAAATGTTTCAGTTTAGCCTGAAATCCATATTCAGTCAAAAAAATAGGCCGGTCAAAAGTTTCCTTAACTGTTTTCCATATCTCTTTAAAACCCCAACGATAACTATTCAAACCAAAAATATCAACAGACGGACACCACTTTGCAATATCTTCCAAATGAAAAAGATCCCAATTGCAAATAGCAACCGGATGGTTTGGATCAAGCTCATGGATCAACTCGGCGGCTTCATTGACCAAAGTTAAAAATGATTCAACCTGGTTTTCTGCATTATCATGATCATACGGGTTAAAATTCTCATTTCCCAGCAACCACAGCAATGTATACGGTTCATCCTTATGCTCTTCGACCATAACGCGTACGTTCATCAACAGGTCTTTTCTTTGTTGAGGATTAGAATAATCCGTTCCGTTTTCCCATTTAATATCTGACCCAATGCCCCATTCTCCAAAAAAATGACCGACAATTGTCATTATGCCAAATCGTTTTTCAAGATCACGGAATATTTCTTTATTAGGAGGGTGTACGAAGGTAAGCCTTGATCCAGGATAAACATAAAGATCATTGATCCGCTTGTCATCGCTTGGCATTTGATAAATGCGGATAGTGTTAGCTCCCATGTCTTTTAAAAGCTGCCAGTCACCAACCGCCTGTTCATCTAGATCCTGAATATTGTTCGTATTTGCGTCAACCCAGGAATCATAAGCAAGATCATTCTTGCCATTTTGATCCAAGTCTAGAATGCTCCAATCCCTTAATGTCTGCTCATCAGGGTCATCACCAACAACAGAAAAATTATAAACAACGCCTTTAATAATAAATGGCTCACCGTCAACTTTTAGTTCCCACTCTCCCTGCGAATGTCGGACAGTTTCAACTTTTTTAGGCAAAGCATCACATACACCAGCACTGCAAATAAAAAGAAAAATGCACAAAACCGATCTGATTTTTAAATTTTTCATTTTTTTCCTTTCGAAAACACATAATTAATTTTCGGTTATACATTTGAATAAGGTACTATCTTGAACAAAACCTTAATAATAAAGAAACTGTATTAAATAGGGTTTTGTTCCCTTATTTTATTACATTCGCTTCTAAATAATTCATAATAGATTCAGCGACAAACTGATTACCAATAGGCGACCAATGACCTGTCGGAAGAGGATTTTCAATGTTGCCCTTTTTTTTCCAATAATCTAGATCGCTAAATTTTTCTAATACAAAATATTCAACCTTAGCTTCCAATAAAATTGTTTCCAGCCATTTAGAATGTTTTCCCCAGGTAAACACTATTAAGCGCGAGTTATTCTGAGCTGTTTGTTGGTTTAATTGCTGCAAAATCATAGAACAAGTTTTATTCAAATTTTTATTGCTTTGAACATGTTCTTTAAATTCAAATCTTTGGATCTCTTTGATCTCTGAAAGCTTTTCCTTAACGAATTTATAAAGAAAACTTCTTTCAAGGAACCATCTTTCAACAGATTTAAATCTTTCTTTCGGAACAGGTGAATTGCTCAATGATAACTGATCATTTTTTAATATATATGTCGGCTTTTGAGTACCCCAAATTTTAGTCCAGGACGCTCTATAAACAGTAGGCAAGTAAAACTGCAAGATCACGATGTCCGGAGAATAATTTTTTACATTTTTTTGATAATTTAAAGCCATTTGTGATAGTCCATACCCATTAACCCCAAAGTTCATTACTTCAAACTTTTGCGGATATTTTTCATTCAGCATTCTCTCGAGAACTTTAGTGTATGTCTCATCTACATTAACCCCATAGCCATAAGTTCTTGAACAACCAATTATAGCTACTCGAAAAACATCATCCTCCTTAATAAATTTATAATCTTTATCTCGCCATCCTTCAGAATTAATCTTTTCTAATGTTTGTCTGTAAGGCCATGTTTTTGTTTTTTCAAAATTTGGTTGATTTTTCCATCCTAAATCCACATCATATTCATTTATCCCTACTTTTCTTCCACTCTGGTCAACTTGCAGAAACTGTATTTCTTTATTCACATTAATAATACGAAATAAACCTTCAAAGAAAAGAAGAGCAATTATCGTCGCAAAAAACATAACAATAAGAGCAAATATCTTTTTCATCTTAAATTCCTCCCTTTTTCTACAACGTTCCGCATAAAAAACACCGAGCACAGAGACATCATGCTAACCACAGCGCCTACAATGAACGGTATGCGATAATTGATCAACCACAACAATCCTCCTACCGCGGGAAGAATAACTGCAGCAAGATGATTGATCGTAAAGCTTACAGCCATGCTTGGCGCAATATCTTTAGGGTCTGCTATTTTTTGAAAATACGTCCGTATAGCAAAAGCAAAATTAAAGAATATGTGATTAAGAATATATAGTCCTGCTACGATAATGCGCGATTCAACAAAAGCATAAAATATAAATATAATTATCAAACTACTGTATTCAAGCATCAAAACCCGCTTTTCACCAAAACGCACTATTGCCTTGCCTAAAAAAGGTGCAAAAAAGTAATTGATAATATTATTCACTACGAACAAAACCGTTATTTCCTGTACGGAAAAATGGAATTTTTTGACCAGTAAGAAAACTGAAAACACAACAAATATCTGCCTTCGCGCACCGGATAATAATGTCAACAGATAGAAAAGAGAATATTTACGCTTAAATATCATCTTTTTGTGCTGTTTAGGCTTGCCCTTATCAACTGGGTCTTGCGTAAATGACCATGCCCCTGCAAACACAACTAAAAGGCCAATAACAAAAAACATTAACTTAAAGCTCAAATACGGCGACAATAAAAAAATAAAAACTCCTATACCGATACTCGCAGCGGCAGACAAGCTTCTCTGTAATCCTAAAAATATTGGGGATTCATGCTCATCAAAATACTGAAGCGTCAATGATTGATTAGTAGTTTCATAATAATGAAATCCCAAGCTCATAAGCAATGTTGTCAGCATCAAGCCTGTATATGTAGGGAAAATTCCCGTAAGCATCACCCCTGCCCCAAGTATCATTATAGAAACTGAAGATAAACTATGTTCCTTCATAATATGCAATAAAAATATAGCAAGCAGTGCCAAGAATCCGGGAACCTCACGAACAGACTGTATCATTCCGATATGAAAACCATCCATACGAACAACATCAACAGCAAAATTATTAAACAATGTACGCCATCCTTGCAGTCCAACAGCCGCTGCAACAGTAAGAACAATTAGATAGCGATACATCGGTCGCTTTTTCATATATTAGTTGCCTCTTCCCTTTTGAGATATTTTTACGATCTATCAAAAATTAATATTCAAAATACCTACAGAAACCACCGCTTTGATAGTAATGGTAATGCCGATCAAAATAATAATGCAAGCACTAAAAAGCGGCAAAAACTTTACCCATTTATTTTGGGTCTTTGAACCCAACAAGAATTTCTGTGATTTTATTACTAATATACCTATTAAAATCAAGACAATTGCCAATCCAATACTAAAGGCCAAGATCAAAGACAAGCCAAATACTATCCTATTCATTGAAATAGCAGCCAATAGCACAACTAAAGCTGCTGGACAGGGAACCATTCCTCCGGATATCCCCAGCATAAAAAGGCTCATCAAGCTGATCTTTCCTTCAGAAATATGAGAATGTTCATGAGACTCATGCTCTTTACCAGACTCATGTTTATGATCGTGATGGTGATGTCCTGTTAAAATATTCGTTCTTCCATATATCCATCTCTTCAGCATGCAAATACCAACAATAAAAATGATAACACCTGAAATAAAACTAAACCACGGATACATCTGTTGCGGTAAAATGAATTCTGAAAGATACAATACCAATATTCCCATCAGAACAATACTTCCTACATGAGCAAAGGTCACAACGCAACCTAATAAAATAGCATCACGAACTGTTCCTCTTTCACCAACAAGATACGCTGCTGCGATTGTCTTGCCATGACCTGGGCTCAAGGCATGCAATGCACCTATCCCTACTGCAATAAAAAGCGAAATTATCATAAACCATGGGCTGAGCTTTTCCTTTTTTAATATCCTGCTCAAACCACTCTCTTTGGCTGCTGATTGTTTCTGCTCAGCAATATGCTCTATTTTTGTTTCTTGTTTAACAACTGCTTCTATTGGAACAATATTTTGATATGAAAATTCACATTTGAGCATACGATTATCTTGCTCAAAACTTAAGATCTTCGATGCGCCGCTATCATGAACTAAAAAGTTCATTTCACCTAAAGCTACGTCCGGAAAATTATTATCATTTAAAACAATAGAGTGTTTACCCTTTGAAATATCACTGATCAATATCACAAAGTTCAAAACTATCTGCATATGTTCACCAGGCAAATCCCTTAATTCACCTACTTGGAAAACAATTTCCCTTTTTTCATTATCGATCTTAAGATCAAGCTTAGATAATACATCTTTTGCAAAAGAGCGTAAAAATACATCCTTTTCTGCAGAACCAATAGACCCATTCTTGTCTTCATCGGCTTTAATAGAATTAACTTTTGCTAATATACTTCCAAAGATCGAATCATACTTAATTATAACAACCTGATTTGCAACAATTATTTTTGTCTGATGAAAAACTTTATCCGGCTCATGAGCAAATCCTCTTGATGCAGGCAAAAACAAGAACGCACAAAACAATAAGCTTTTCAAATTTATTGTTTTCAAATTGTTATTTTTAATAAGCATCTACGATCTTTATTAATGAGAATCCTTTAAACATTTTAATTTTAACAGAACTGCTCCTATTATTAAGCAACCCTGATCTCCTGGTCAGAACTTACATCGTTATTTTCAATATCAATTACTCTAATAGAAGAATGAACTTGATACCATGGAACTCTACTAACGGCCTTTGGCCTTGGCTTCATAGTTGAAGATCCTCCATCATAACAGCGCTTAATTCCCCACTTTCCATTATTTGCTTTTCCTTCATGATTATGTCCGTAAAGAATAGCATCAACAGATATGCCTTTTGCTATTGTAGCAATTAAAACCTTTTTTAGTTTTTTTGAATCCTTAAGCTGGTGAACAGGTCTTGCATCAAAAGGATGATGATGAAGATAGACCACGCGCTTTTTACAAGCACGGACATCTTCCTCTTCTAATATATCCCGGAGTTTTAAAAGTTGATTTTTACCTAATTCCCCTTCGGCCCATAATTTATCATACCAATGCAACTCCTCCGCCATAGAATCCAGGCCTATAAAAGCCACATCTTCAATAATGTTTTTCCTCGGATAATTTTCTTCATCATGAAAATAATGACTTCGAAAGATCTTAACAAAT
Source organism: Candidatus Omnitrophota bacterium (assembly GCA_018812705.1). Classification (GTDB taxonomy): domain Bacteria; phylum Omnitrophota; class Gorgyraeia; order Zapsychrales; family Zapsychraceae; genus Zapsychrus_A. Next base: position 11,229 of record JAHJCZ010000153.1, on the reverse strand, counting down.
TTCTTATTTCCCTTGTTCCCTGTTCCGTAATCATGATTTCCGGGAACAACAAGGACCTCTTCAAAGCCTGCCAACTTTAGGCTTTCAATACCTGCCTTAACCACTTCGTAACTGTCCTGATAATTAGCATTGTCAACAAGATCTCCTGTAATGACGATCACATATTCGCGCGCATTGGTTCCAGCAAAAGCTTTAAGACTTTCAACAATATCAAAGAATTTTTTGCCCATATCCTCAAAACCAACATGAAGATCGCTCAAATGTATTATTTTTTTCATAGAGACATTCTATCAAACCAACCGTATTTTGCAAATTACTTGAAGTATGTTTCAGCTAACATTTCACAATGCACATTCAACAAAAAAAGCCCCTCAATTTTTGAGGGGCTTTTAAATTATACGTTATTCAGTCATCTTTGTGCTCTTCAACATGCTTCATACATGCCTTTGCAATATCCTTGATGGATATCATTCCTACCAATTTATTATCATCAACTACAGGAACATGTCGAAAATTAAGCCCGCTCATCATATGATACACATCAAATATTGATGTTCCAGAAGTAACAGTTGATGGATGTATTGTCATAACCTCTTTCACATGAACCTTTTCCAGCTTCAAACTCTCAGGGACAACGCGCCTTAAAACATCCCTTTCTGTAAAGATACCGACTATTTCGTCCTTATCATTACAAACCGCCATAGCGCCAATATTCCTAAGAAAAAGCTCTTTTATCGCTTCAATAATAGTGGCCTCTTGTGATATCTTACTCACCCTTTTAGCCATTATATCGCCAGCTGTTAATGCTGATATTTTTTTTGCTAACATTTTCTCCTCCATTTAAATTGTTCACGATGACTCACCTGATCACATTAAAAGACAACTCTTTACCCAAAACTCCAAATAGAATTGGGAGGCGCAACCGTTGATATTTCAATTAACATAGCTATTACCATAACCGATATAATAGCAATGTTGTATTTTAAAGGCTCATTCCTGAAATTATACAAAGCAATAAATGGTGCAAGCATAAAACACCACATTGGAGGATATATTAATGAATACAAGAAAACAATTGGCCCATCCGTACCTGACAAACATACATAAATAACCACATAATAAAGAATAAAAGAACCGACAATTTCCAGATTATTTAATTTTCTTTTTGAATCCATTTTTTCCTCCAAAGGTTGTTAAACCATAAAGGATTTATTTAACCATAACAAACAATGCCAGATTATTATCTTTATAAACTACATCAACCGTTTTAAAACCACTTTTTTGCAGCATTGATATTTCATCCAAAAATTTATCAGGCCCATCTTTTTCGCGATAGGTAGCCAGCCATCCCCCTTCTGTCTTTTCTTTATTAAAGGACTTTTGAATAAATGCGCTCCAATGCTTCATATAATATTCTTCAACAAAATCATTAGATCCAAGTACTGGCCCGAACATCAAGAACATGCCGTCTTGTTTTAGCGACTTGCAAATCTTTCTATAAATAGACATTTTCTGTCTTTTGTTTCGCAAGTTCTGAAAAACCATCGATACTAAAACCGCATCATATTTCTCATTAAATTTAAAATCCTGCACCATACTTTTAACATATTTTATCCCTGGAAAAACAGACAACTTCTGCTTCGCGTATTTGATCATTTTATCAGTAGGATCAATACATGTAATATTTGAATAAAAGAACTTTTTCTTTAGCAAAAATGCCAAATTTCCTGTTCCACATCCAATATCTAAAATATCTATTGCCTGATTTTTATCATACGGTAGGAACGAAGCCATTCTCTTCATTATATGATCATATTTAGGTATCAACTGCCTAATGGTAAGATCATATCCGTCAGCCATTCCAGCATATTGTTTTCTTATATCTTTTTTCATTAAATTTCAGTTATCTTTTCTTTGACTTACAATACATCGTAGCCCTTGTACAAATCAAGCATAATTGTCGTTTTATCTTCAGAACAAACTAAGCAATAAATAAAAAGGCCTCTCAAATCAATGAGTGGCCTATTTATTCCGTTGGGGTATTTCGGAGGAATTCCGGGGACTCGCACAAGCTTAATATATAAGCCTGTGTTCGTCCCCGGGGCAATAACAGTCCGTTGCTCGGGGGCGGTTGGCAACGGTGCTATTGATCATAATAAAAAAGACCTATCCCTTATAAAAAGAGATAAGTCTTTTTTAGTAATAATATCTACACTTATTTTTTTTCGATTCGGCAACTGGCTATCCATTTCTTTGGACCCTTTAGCTTTGCGTCCCTGGGTTGCCCCAGGTTTGCCATTTTCGTCGTTATGCCCCCTGCTTGTTAAGTATATTACATATATCCTTAACAAGCAAATCAGGAGCGTTTATGCCTTTATAAACTAACCACAATTGTAACAGCTCTGCTCAAATTTCTCACCATTTGCTAAATACACTGTTAGTTCCATAAATTCACATGTTTTGCTATCCGAACATGATGAGCAGTCAGTCTTAAGCCCAATATCCGCGCACCTTGTTCCTCCATCACTTGACTCGCATCTATAACATATACCCTCTACATCAGGCAAGTCTTCAATTACACAATTTCCATCACATTCTGTGCAATCTGAAAAGTTTAACAGATCAAAAACTGTACAATCATCTTGTTCAACACTAACCACTTCTTCAACATTTTCATTTATCATTTTATAATTGTCTGCTATTTCCATAACATCATCAACATCATCAACATCATCATCCATATAATCTTCAGAAAGATACTCGGGTTCAATTTTTGAAATCATAACAATTGTTTTGTCTATTTCCTTGTCCTGTTGAACATTTGCCTCAATTGTTAGTTTAGCGGACATATCTTCAGCATCTTTTTTAACAGATGTTTCTGTTACTGCCGGTATTTCCACGCAAGAATAACAATCCTGACCACCACTCATTTTTTCAATTACCAAACATTGAGCACCGGGAATAGATGTGCAGAACTCACACATATCCTTTGTAACAAGCCCTATATCTCCACAGGTTTGGATCATTTGCACTTGCACAACTTCTGCAACTGGCTCATTAGTTACTTTCGTAGCAATCTTTATTTCTACTTCTTTGGGCTTAACAGGCACTTCCTCTTTAAACAAGCTTTCATATGTCTTTTCCGACACATGAACCTGAGAGACTTCGAGATTTTTCTTTTTTTCATATTCTTCTATGGTTTTATTGGTCACAACCTTTTTTGCGCAGCCTCCAATCGCCACAGACAGAATGATCATGCCAACAACTGAAAAATATTTTATTTTATACATATCACACCTCGTTTATTTTCTGCTCAATTGATCTATGTTTTTATCTACAATTATTTTTGGTACACTGATCGTTATCGAAATATTACCATCACTTAAAACTTCTTCAGACTCCACCTTAATAATGCTTTCAACTCCGTCTATATCAACATTATAAGACTCAGAGATTTCCTGCTGAATGCGTTTCAGAGCCATATTCTGTGTCATTTTTCTTTTTATCTCTTCAGTTGAGCTTTTCAAATTTACGATTGGAAATACTCTAGTAATAAAAACTCTCTCTTCTTTTTCTTTAATTTTTGGATCAAAAGAGAACACTTTAATGCTATCTGCCATATAATCAGAAACGTAAATTTTACCATTATAACTTTCTATTGATGTTAAATTAGGAAAATAGCTTGGGCCTTTTCCGGCAGAACCAAATTCCATGACGTATTTTCCTTTATCATCAAGAATATAGACCTTACTAGTTCCTTTATCTGCAATGTACAAATAACCATTTTCATCTAGAGTAAAATCCACCGGCTCTTTAAATTCTACTTCATCAAGCACGCTGCCTATTACCCTAAGAACCTTCCCATCTTTATCAAACACCTGTATGCGTCTATTTTTGTAATCCAGCACATACAATTGATCCTTATCATCAAACTCAATATCTTTTGGCAAAAAGAAAGTACCTGGCTCTGCGCCTGATTCTCCAATACTTTCTGTTAATCTTCCAAATGAGTTAAGATATATTCCTTCCTCACTAAAAACCTGTATGCGATGATTTTTAGTGTCAGATACATAAATATATCCGTCCTTGCTTACAGCGACACCTTGTGGACTATTGAATTCGCTTGTATTAGTCCCTCTTTTACCAAAATAGTATTGAGATGTTCCATCTTCATTTAAAAACTGTATCCGATGGTTTCCTGTATCAGCAACTATCATTTTCCCATCATTATAAACATATATTGTCTTTGGGCCATTCATACCTAAAGCATTCTCGTCTGCTTTTGCGATCAATGATTTATTTTCACCTTTTAGCAATATTTTCCCATTATTGTCAGACAGCGAATACAGGCCCTTCTTTTTAACAAATCTTATATCAACTATATTTTCTCCAGCATATATAGAGGAATCATAATCTAAAACAGGTGAAGTATATTGAAATGTTTGCAGGCATGTTTTATTGCTGCCTCCAATTTGCATCATTTTGAACTCTTTTATTTTTTGCATCTGCTATCAAGATCTGGTCCTTTGATGCTGATGTTATATTTTCAGGCATATCAAACTGACCACGTCCTACTCCGCGAGATCCAAATGAAAACAAAGTTTTTCCATCCTGATCGATCTTTACGATTTTATTTCTATTGTTATCTATAATGTAAATATCACCGCGCTCATCAACATCTAATGCAACAGCATAAGACAGGGGATTATATCCATTATCAATGTTCACTATATCTATGGAGACATCTGAACCTGCGGGATACTTCACGATCCTTCCACTTTCATTAAAAAGCAAATACATGTTTTGTTCTTTGTCGAACACAATATCCTTTGGCATTTCTTCAATTTGCATTTCACTTAAAAATGCTCCGTGCGGACTAAACCTCAAGATTTTGTTGGTTTTATCATCTACAACATATATATACCCAAGCATATCCACGGCAACATTCGCCGGAGATCTAAATTGCCCGGAAACAGCTCCTTCATTTCCAAGCTCATATAAAATTTCTCCGCTGGGCCTAAATACTTGCACTCTGCTATTACCCGTATCAGCTACTACAACATCACCCTCCCTAGTTAATGCTATTGTTTTAGGCTTATACATTTGGCCCAGCTGAGATCCTTTTTCTCCAAAAGCTACCTTAAGAACTCCTTCACTATTGAAAACCGAGATTTTCGCAGCACTTTCATCTAATATATAAACATCGCCTGCAGGTGAAACTGCAACATCAACTGGTTTCTCTATTCCAGCTTTTAACTCTCTTATAAAGTTAACTTTTTCTTCACAAATACCATTAGCGCTTACAAGAACAACTGACACTATTAGAATAATTAATATACCGATTTTTGAAGCTTTGATCTGATTCACATGATACCTTTTCATTTTTGTCTCCTCTCTACGATTAATCCCACAAAAAAAGACCTACCCTTAACAAAAAAGGATAGGCCTTTCTTTTTTAATATATGAACTACACCATTATTTCTTTTCGGCAACTGGCTATCCATGTCTCAGGACCCTTTAGCTTTGCGTCCCCGGGTTACCCCGAGTTTGCCTTTATCGTTTATGCCCCCACTTGCACAAACAAAAAAAAGAGGCTAATTCTTTTTTAAGAATCCGCCCCTCTTTTTTTCAAGTATAGAACGTAAAACCCAAAAATGCAAATTTGTTTTTCAAAATATTTTTTTAAACACATGATATTCGTTAAACTTTATAAAAAGGCCCCTTAAATAAATAAGGGGCCTTCTCTTGAATCATGACTGTTTTATAAATAACTCTACTTAGAGATCCAGCTACCATCTTCTAATTGTATTTTTTCTCCAGCATCAGCATTGTCTCTCTGTGTTTGAGCAAAAACCTTTTCTATTGTTCCCATAGCTTCAGTTAGTCCGTTTTGCACAGCAATGGTCTTATAAATAACATTCCTATCTTTGTTCTCAGCATTCACAATCCTTACAACTTCTTCTGTTTCAGATAAAGTCTCAACATAACCCTTATTATTCTCTCCTATTTTCCCTTCACTCTTAAGCGAACCAAGAACATCATAACGGTCTCGTCTACCTTCTAACGCAGATTTAACCTCAGGTGTCATTTCTTTTATGCTGTATTTGCTTTGCGCTAGAGCTTGCCCAACAGGCAAGGCGATCAAACATGCTAATGCTAAAATTATAATTTTCTTCATCAATATCTCCTCCTTATTTTTTAACAGGTAAAGCATCTTTAGGCTTCTTTCCACTAACATAATCTTCAATGTCATTAGCTGTATTTTGCAAACCCTTCACATCAACAGTTATATGCGCATTGATAGTTATCGGTCTATTGGGATCACCTACTGCCTTGACTGTACAGCCGGAAAAACAAATAGCCAGCAATACCCACAAAATTCTTTGTTTATAAATATAATACATACGCTTCATCCTTTCTTAAGACTTATTAAGAGAATATTTTAATAAATTTCTTATCCCCCCTTCAATATTAAAATCAACAGTTACATTAACATCCAAATTCATTTCTTTACTCTGCAATAAAATATTAGAACTTAAGGTTTGATCATTCTCATTATAAACACGTATTTGACCTTTATCCACAGAAAACAGCTCTTGTCCTTTTATCGCTTTAATCAACTTATCAGTCTTCACTTGGTCCGGTATATAAGCCATTAATGCTGCTAACAAAACAGCATTTAGCTCGGAGCCTTGATTCATATTAAAATCACATTCAATATTTTCAATACCTCCTTGCAAACCATGCAAAAACATATTTCCCGATAATTTCCCTTTTACATTTGAAAGAACAGGAGGATAAATATGTTCGAGCATTGCAGCATTTAGACCTTCTAGCTGTAAATTAATTTCAAAATCCGGCTTATTCAAATAAACATCTGCATTGCCCTGTACAAATCCATCACAAGTTTCCAGTTTAATATCAGATAGCTCTATTTTTTCTTGGCTGATATTTATTTTAGCCCTTGTGTCCTTGGCCATTACTCCTTGTACATCTATTCTCGACACCTTTAAACTTCCGTTAAAATTATAACCCTGCTCTTGTTCTAATGTAATACTTGCATCTTCAATATTAGACAACTCCGATCTTACATCCATGCCATTTACATCGATTATTGAACCAAACATGTCCTCAAAAAACAATTTATATAATTTCTTTGCTTTAAATTCATCAATATTAATACTGTACAGGACTTCATCAGAAACAAAATCCATTTCTATTTGTTTGATTATCAGCTCACCAGAAAGCCTAAATTGCTGTTGAGATACTTTGATGCTTTTTATACTGAACCCCGAATCTGGCTGGTTCCCTGCAAAATTTATCACTGCAACTGTTGCTTGAGGCTTATTTAAAACCCAATAAACTAAGCCTACAAATAAGAGTAGTATTAAAGCTAAGCTTGTAAGTAACCTTTTTAATATAGAATTATTCTTCAAATTTAAATCCCTGATTCATCAGAATATGCCTTGATGCCTTCCATATCTGTTCCCAATAATTCTTATCTGCTTCATCATAACTACGACCCTTAATAAAACGATCAAATATTTTTTGTGCTTGTGCCTCATTAAGCTGCCAGTGATTTCCAATAAAAGCTAAACCAAGCCGTGAAAGCCCCCAATTATCTCCCTGAACATCAATATCTTTATCTGGATCATATTGAAGAACCATCTCTAACAATTCAGGCAATACATCCGCTCCCCGTTTAGCTATCTCTTTAGCAATAGCACATTCATTTTCAGGATCATATGCTCCATCTATGATAGCTTCTCTTAGAGCTTTCATTGCTTCTTCTTTGGTCAAAACACTTAGTTTTTGCTCCGGCCTTTCAGCTTCCTCCTTTTTGCCACAAAACGGACAACAATTTCTAAATGGTTCATAGCTCAAACCACAAGAACCGCATGCCTTCATTTCATCACTTTCTTTTTTTTTCACTGCCAAATGGTTTTTTTCCGTACGCTCCAGAATAAGCCCTTTGAACTTCAACCATACAATCAGGGCACATACCATACCCGCCGGATGGATCAGTTAACGGCAACCTGACATAACATCTGTCACAAAACATCTTTGCGCACTTAGGACAAAAATAAAAATCATTGCCACCCATAAGAACTAAAGATTCACTTGTTGTAGCTTTATTGCATGATCCACAACTTGCTGCCATTATCATCTCAGGCGTAATTCGTAGAACAGATTTTCTAGCATCATATATTATCTCTACATCATAACAATATGGGCTGTTCAAATAACCATTAACTTCCTCTTCCATATGACAAGTGCCAAAATTACTATAATCTCTTGCCGCAGATGAATTCTTATACCTAACAATAACGACATAACCATCCTGTTCAGCCATTTGCTCAGCAATTTCGGGATCAGTTTTTCCAGAATATTTCTCTCTAAGATACTCGATGCCAATAGAACTCATAACATTCTCCCTTATTTTCCAGACACATGCCTACGACCCTATTTAATTATTTTTTCACAATAAACTGGAAACATTACAAACAGCAATGTGAAAATGTAACCCAACATAAAAAAGAAATTATTATAAAATCTTGTTTTTGAACCCTCTTGTGAATTAAAATATTCTGACTTAAGTTGTTCATGTTTATCATTTTCTTTCTTTTGCAAGACCCTTTGGACCCAAAGCACTTCAACCTCCGGATGCTTTACTGACCCGCCCCTTGCCTCTGCAGCCTTTCTTTTTTCATACTCAAGCCACCCTCTTTCCTTACCTATTTCTTCCAACATATTTAAATAAGAACGATATTTTCCAACAGGTCGCATATTGCTCCCGATCCCCCTTTTTATAACCTCAGTAGGACCTATAGATTCATAAAAGCGCTCTGCATCTTCTCTTCTCAAATTAAGTTCCTGCTCTTTTTTTTCAATAGGTAAATACCATGCCCTTCCATCTGAATCAACTGTTGAAAGAACATTATAAAGTTTTATATCTATTTCATACGTTCCACGCTGACCTTCTCGAAAAGAATCTGGAATAACAAAAACCTTAGCATACAAGTAAAACGATACTACGCTGATTAACAATAAAAATATCGCAACAACAAATCTCCTCATTGCTTTGAAAGCCCTAGCTTTCTTCTTCTCAGCAATCAAACCCATAACTTTTCTCCTTTATACACAATAATTTTTCAAACAATTCACTAAAAATTGAAATCGTTTAAAAAACAAAATCTCATAAATAGACTTTACATCTTTAATGTTAAAACTTCAATTTTCATATTCTATATATTCCTATAAGTATTAGCAATAGATTTATGTGCTTGAGATAAAGATAAGTTAAAAAAAATACCCCTAGTTACCTAGAGGTTATTTTTAAAAATAATTAAGCCGATAAAGATGGGATTTATGCCCACCGCACTTCGGCAACTCAGCCACCATATCGCCCATCAACCGCGCTCTTTATCTTTAATTGCCCCTTAGCTTCTGCGGGCCTTCCCGGTTTTAGACAACTTCAGGTCTGTAGTTTTGTGCCCTTGGGTTTCCCCAAGTTTACCTTTATCGGCTTATTTTAACTATAACATATAAATCCTCGTCTGACAAATGACGACATCCAAAACTTCCTGTTTATTCGCAACTTTTTCTACGCGTGCGAAGCTACAAACACGTCGATAATTGAATTTCCTCTATATAAATATTAAAATTTGATTTAGAATAAGAATAAACATCAATACTCTAATGGAGAATATTAATATGCGAAGCATTGATACTTTAGAACAATTTTATGAAATAATGAGCGAAACAAGATCAACTAGAAGAGTCTTAACCTGCCTTCATTTTAGAAATGAACCTTATTCAGATGCCCATATTGCACCTCTTAAGGAAGCATTATTGTATTTGAATAGAATTCCTGAAGCAAATGGACAAAAATGCCTCAAGTTGGATGATAAAAAGACCATCCTTCTTGATCTCACATATGAAATCGGGGAGCTAAAGAAAGATATTTTTTTTCTTGAGCATAACGAGCCTGATTTCTTTAAAATGCTTGCTGACCTACATGATAACTTTGCAAAAGAAGTAGCTGAAGGCGTTAACAAATTAAAAGATATTCATTTCAAAGCATTTATTACGGATCGCGATGGAACAGTTAACAATTATTGCGGTCGATATGCCTCTTCTATCCAATCAGCGTATAATGCAGTTTTCTTATCACGTTTTGCACAATGCTGCACTGATAATTCAATAATCCTTACATCCGCGCCACTTGATAACATTGGGCTTGTAGATCTAAGCGTATCACCAAAGAATGCTTTTATTTTTGCCGGATCGAAAGGTCGCGAATACTTCAATAAAGAAGGCAAGCGGTGCCAATTCCCTATTGCCCAAGAAAAACAAAACATCCTTAATATGCTCAATGAAAAATTGGGCAATCTTGTAAAAGAGCCAAAATATCTGCAATTTTCTTTAATAGGCTCAGGATTGCAATATAAATTTGGACAAACAACCATAGCTAGGCAAGATATTACAAAGACGATACCTGAAGATGAATCCTTAGCGTTTAAAGCAATTGTCGCAAGCATTATTAAAGAGATCGATCCTGAAAATAAATTTTTCAGGACTGAAGATACTGGAAAAGACCTCGAACTTATATTGACCATTGAAAACAGCGATGATTCACAAGAGCTCAAGGACTTTGATAAAGGCGATGGGGTCACCTTCCTTAATAACGACTTAAAGCTTGAGATGGAAACAGGCCCCAATCTTATATGCGGAGACACCAACTCGGATGTACCAATGTTGCCTTCTGCAATTGAAAAATCCAAGGATGTCTATTCAGTTTTTGTAACTAAGGATGATGCTTTAAAAGAAAAGGTTAGAAACACCTGCAAGAATTCAATAATAGTTTCTGAACCGGATATCTTAGTAACAATTTTGAACAATTTGGCACAATAACATCAAAATTATAAATGATCAGGGTTATTTGTAATATTAATACAGGATACCTGAAGTCCGTAGTATAAAAGTAAAACCTGGAATTTTAGTAGCATCCTCTGTCAGGTCAATTTCTTTTTGCGATCTGTTCAAAATCATGAAAGGTTATTATATATGGAAAATCAAAAGAAACTTTTGGGCGTCACAGTATTGTCGTGGTTTATTCTGCTGTCTAATATTCAACAATTAGCGGTTCTTATGTTTTTTGACTTATATGAGTTCATGTTTCAGTTTTTACCACAAAATTATATTTTAGCCAGATATGTTGGTTCTTTG
>JAHJCZ010000152.1 GCA_018812705.1 Candidatus Omnitrophota bacterium | reverse complement strand
CTTGGTGATCAACAATCAAGGGAAATTGCTGTTGTTGATCCTTCGTGGGATGCAGAATTTATTTTAGACAAAGCAAAAGAAAATGATTACAGAATAGTAGCTATTTTTGTTACGCATGATCATGAAGACCATGTAAATGCACTTGATGAACTTCAATCTAAGTGCAAGGTCCCGATTTTTGTTTCAAAGAGCGAGTCCTCTTTTTTAGGTTCGCAACATACAAATGTAAAATGTCTTGATGATGGAGCAAAAGTTACAATAGGTAGCATTGAATTTGAATTTATTCATACCCCTGGACATACTCCCGGTTCACAATGTATCAAACATGAAAACATATTAATTACAGGAGACACATTGTTTGTTGATGGATGCGGAAGATGTGATCTGTATGGCGGTGACCCAAAGCAGATGTATATTTCTCTTTATAAAAAACTATGGAACCTGGATGATTCAACGCTTATTTTTTCAGGACACCAGTATGGTCCTGCAGCTTATGATACTTTGGGAAATCAAAAGAAAACAAACATATATTTGACTTGTAAGAGCAAGGAAGAATTCTTGAGGCAAAGGACGGGAATGGTCTATTAAATTAATGGTTGTGAACAAGTTGCCACTTCATTCTTCCAACCACGCTTTGAGCGATATTTGCAAGCCGATCCCCTATTTTTTCAAGTGAATCAATTAATTCTAGGAAAATAAATCCTGAATTGAGCTGGCAGTTGCCATCGTTCAGTCTTTTTACATGTGATTGCTTAAACTCATCCTGCAAATTATTTATATGACTTTCTCTTAAGAGAGTCTTTTTTGCAATATCAATATCGTCATTTGTAAGAGCTGACAATACATCATCTATCATTTCTTCAATTTGTTCACTCATTATTTTTATTTCCTTTAAAGCAGCTTCCGAGAAAGGCAAGTGTTCATCAATTTTTCTTTTTGTTAATTGAGCAAGGTCTTGAGAATGGTCGCCGATTCTTTCTATGTCGTTCACATTATGGATCCAAACAGGTAATTGTGTGGATTCTTCAGGCAAGAGGTCTCTTTGGGCTAGATCTACTATGTATTGGGTTATCTCTGACTGGAGATTATCTGTTACAGTTTCCAGTTCAATAACTTTATCGGTGAGCTTAAGGTCATCGTTAAAAAAACTATTTACCGCATTATTTACAGCTTTTTTTGCTACTTCCAACATGTAGATCGTTTCTTTATGGATTTGTTCCAGTGCTAGTGGTGGGGTGTCAAGAAGGTGTTTCTCAAGATATTGAGTTCCATAATCAATAGAATCCTCTTTTCCAGGTACCAGCCAAATACTTACTCTTTCCAAAAGCGAAATAAAAGGCAAAAATATTATTGTGTTTACAATCTTGAATGCGCTATGAGCTATAGCAATATAGAACATAATGTTAAGAGCGTTGATCTTTCCAGGTAGAAAATTTTCTATAGCGCTATCTAGAAAGCCAAGTGATATTAAAACTAGCATGGGCAAAACACCGATTACGTTAAATACGGTGTGAGACATAGCAGATCGACGCGCATTTAAGTTTGTTCCAATCGCAGCAAGTTGAGCAGTAATGGTCGTTCCAATATCACAACCTAAAATTAAGGGTATTGCAGCATGAAAATCAATAACGCCGTTATAAGCTAATACTTGAACAATTGCAATTGTTGCTGAAGAACTTTGTACTAAAAAAGTAAAAACCATTCCTATAAATGCGCCAAGCCAAGGATTGTTACTGAATATGATGATGATGTTTTTAGCAGTTTCGCTTGACCTTAAAGGACCAAAGGCATCTTTCATAAAATGAAGACCTATGAAAAGGAGTCCAAACCCAAGAATGGCCTCGCCCCAAGACTTTTTTCTTTTAGTTGGGGCAAATGACATTATTGCAAAACCTATTCCTACCAAGGGAAGCGAGTAGGAAGATATCTTAAAAACGCTCATGGAAGAAACTAGCCAGGCTGTAAATGTTGTGCCAATATTGGCACCCATAATAACAGAAATGGCTTGTTTTAATGAGAGCAATCCTGCATTAACAAAACCAACAACCATGACGGTTGTTACACTAGAAGACTGAATAAGACATGTTACAAAAGCGCCAACGGCGACACCTATGATTGGCAATTTCGTGGCATTATGAAGAATTCCTTTTAATCTTTCACCGGCAACTTTTTTTAATCCTTCAGACATTGTTTTCATCCCAAAGAAGAAAAATCCTAGTCCTCCGATCAATAAAAAGAAAAAATTGTCAGTCATTTAGTCACTCCATCTGAATTGTTATGCTTTTGTTGAGTTTGTTAAAAATCAGGGTAATAATATATTAAATTGAAGGTCAAGTCAAGATTATACAGCAATATATTTATAAAATTTCTACTATTTGCATTTTCGAAGCATAGCTTTTTCAATTATCCAACTATATAACCAAAAAGGTGAGTATTTTCTAAACACATAAATCAATTTTGATGAAAGGTCAGGAATATTCCTAAAAGGTGGATTTTTTTGATTTATCAGCTTCTCTGTAAGCCTGGCTATATCTTGTGGGTCTTTTGTGTTCTTAGAGATGCTTGAATCTATGGTGTTCTTTAAATGTTGTGACAACTGGTAGTATTGACTCTCCTTATTGTAGAAATTTGTTGCCAGCCTTGCATTTTCAAAAAATATCTTTGTTTTATAGGAACCCGGTTCAATTAATAATACATCAACACCAAAGAATCTTAGTTCAAATCGTAAGCTTTCACTAAAAGCCTCCAAAGCCCATTTGCTTGCACAATATGCACTAAATGATGGAGATGCGGTAAATCCGGATACACTAGAAATATTAATTATTTTTGAACCTGTTTTTTGCTTTAATAGGGGCAACATTTGGCGAGTAACATTTTGGACACCAAAGAAATTTGTTTCCATTTGTTCTCGAATATCATTTTCTGTAAGGTCTTCAAAAAATCCAGCCATACCGAAACCTGCATTGTTAATTAAAACATCAAGGTTCCCATATTTCGATGCTATATGCTCTTTTACTACTGAAATTGAGTTATTGTCCGTGACATCTAAGTGGAGGGTTTCTAGATCAACTTGAAGGTCTTTAGCTGTTTCTAATAAGTCGCCTTCTTTTTCAAGGTTTCGCATGGTAGCTATAACTTTATGACCACAGCTAGCTAAATGAGTCGCTATGATCAGACCAAACCCACTTGAACAACCTGTAATTAGGACTTTTTTTTGTTCTGACATAATAAAAGTGATGAGATTGCTTTAAGATGTTGCTTTTTGAATTAATAAAGAATCTAGCAGAGTGATTGCGATCATAGCCTCAATTACGCATACTACTCTAGGACAAATGCACGGATCGTGACGTCCTTTTATTTCAAGGTTAGTGTTTTTGCCAGAAACTGTAACACTCTGCTGTGCTTGTGAAATTGAGGATGTGGGTTTAATAGCAACCCGCAGAACTATGTTTGCTCCATTTGAAATACCACCCGAGATCCCTCCGGCATTGTTTGTTGTGCTTCTGATCTTATCCCCATCCCAATATAATTTATCATTATGTTCGCTTCCTAGCATTGATGTGGCTTCAAAGCCAGTTCCGAATTCAATGCCTCTAGTTGCTCCAATAGACATGATCGCGTGACTTAGCCGTGCAGTTAATTTGTCAAAGACAGGGTCTCCAAGACCTGCAGGGCATCCGTGGACAATTGCTTCAATGACCCCCCCTACAGAATCATTGTTCTCTCTTGCTTCATTTATCTTTTCGATCATTAATTTTGCCGCTTCAAGGTCTGGAGCTCTAACAGGATTTTTTTCAATTACAGAAGTGTCAATATTGTTTGCTCGAATACCTGCAATAGACAGTGTGTAAGCAACAATACTGATACCGTGGTCTCTTAGTATCTGTTTGGCGATCGCTCCTGCTGCGACCCGTGCAGCTGTTTCTCTACCTGAAGAACGTCCTCCGCCTTTAAAATCTCGTATTCCATATTTTTCAAAGAATGTATGATCTGCATGACCAGGCCTAAAAACATCTTTAATATCTGTGTAGTCGTTAGAATTGTGATCTTTGTTATGAATAACGATTGCTATGGGACATCCGGTGGTTTTTCCTTCAAAGATACCAGAAAGTATTTCAGCAATGTCGTGTTCATCTCTTTGTGTAGTAATATCGCTTTGTCCAGGACGCCTTCTATTCAATTCATGCTGTATGTCTGATACTGAGACTTTCAAGTTTGGAGGAACACCATCAATAACAACGCCAATGGCTGGCCCATGACTTTCTCCGAAAGTTGTTATCTTGAATATTTTCCCGAATGTATTTCCAGACATGTGAATTTCCTTAAATTTGCTAAGTGACCCAGGGTTGTTCTTTTTTTATTTTTTCTTCGTAAGCGTTTATCTTATCATTAAACTGTAATGTCCAGCCAATGTGATCTAATCCTTTTAAAAGACAGTCTTTTGCAAAAGGATGTATATCAAAACTAAAAGTGTTTTGCCCGGATGTTGTTATGGTTTGAGATTCAAGATCAGCATTGATCGTACTTCCAACAATAGCATTGATCTCATTAAAGATGGAATTGATCTCTTCTTCTTTTAAGCGTACCAAAAGAATGTCGTTTTTAATACAATTATTGTAAAAAATATCAGCGAAGCTTGGAGCGATTATAACTCTAAAACCATAGTCATATAATGCCCAAGGTGCATGTTCGCGTGAAGAACCACATCCAAAGTTGTCTCTTGCGAGTAAAACGGTTGAATTTTTATATTCTGGTTTGTTTAAAACGAAATCCGGATTATCTTTGGTGCCTTCATAATCAAGGTATCTTAGTTCATGAAATAGATGCTTGCCAAAACCTGTTCTTTTGATCAATCTTAAGAATTGTTTAGGAATAATTGCGTCAGTATCGATATTGGCCCTATCTAATGGGGCTGCAATTCCTGTATGTTTTGTAAAAGGTTCCATAATATTATCCTCTTATATTTTTTAGAGATTAGTTCTATAAATATTTTCTTACGTCAGCAATTTTACCTTCAATTGCAGCAACTGCGGCCATTTGCGGGCTTACCAGGTGAGTGCGGCTACCAGCACCTTGTCTGCCTTCAAAGTTACGATTGCTTGTTGAAGCGCATCTGTCGCCTACGCTCATTTTATCATCGTTCATTGCCAAGCACATTGAACATCCTGCAAATCTCCATTGGCAGCCAGCTTCAATAAATATCTTATCTAAGCCTTCTTCTTCCGCTTGGCGTTTTACCCTACCAGAACCGGGGACAACTAAAGCAGTTACATTATTAGATACTTTTTTGCCTTTTAGAATATTTGCTGCTTTGCGCAAATCCTCAATACGTCCGTTAGTACATGATCCAATGAATACATAATTAATGGAAATATCTGATAGTTTAGTGCCTGATATTAAACCCATGTATTCAAGTGCTTTTTTCGCTGCAGAAGCATCAGTAGGATCTTTAAAGTCTTCTGGTGAGGGGACAGTATCATCAATTGATACTACTTGACCTGGGCTTGTTCCCCAGGTTACTTGTGGCTTTATTTGAGATGCATTTATTTCTAATGTCTTATCAAAAATAGTTCCATCGTCAGTTTTTAAAGTCTTCCAATATTTAACCGCTTTTTCATATTCATCACCTTTTGGTGCAAAATCACGATCTTTAATGTAATCAAATGTTGTTTGATCAGGAGCTATCATTCCAGCCCTAGCGCCAGCTTCGATACTCATATTACAAACTGTCATTCTCTCTTCCATTGAAAGAGCTTCGATCGTATCACCTGCGTATTCAATTACATATCCTGTCGCACCAGCAGTCCCGATCAAACCAATAATATATAAGATAATATCTTTTGCTCCAACACCTTTTTCCAGTTCACCTTTTACATTTATGAGCATTGTCTTTGAAGGATTTTGCTGTAAAGTTTGAGTAGCTAGAACATGTTCAACTTCTGAAGTCCCGATACCGAAAGCTAAAGAACCAAAAGCTCCATGTGTTGCTGTATGCGAATCGCCGCAAACAATAACCATCCCGGGTTGTGTTATTCCTAGTTCTGGCGCAAAAATATGAACCACTCCATTGTCTGGATGTAAGTGATCATATAAATTTACACCAAATTCTTTACAATTATTTGCAAGAGCGTTAATTTGGATCTGAGAAGTTTCTTCCATATCAGATAGCTCTTTTGTTTTTGTCGATGTGTTGTGATCCATAGTCGCAAAAGTCTTTTCTGGATGACGCACTTTTCTGCCAGATAATCTTAATCCTTCAAATGCTTGGGGGCTTGTTACTTCATGAACTAATTGTCTATCTACATATATTATGCAAATATCTCCATGAGATTCTCTTACTAAATGCGAATCCCATATTTTTTGATACATTGTTTTAGCCATAATAATTCTCCAGTTTGTAAAATTCTGTTTTATGTCTTGCTTAGTTTTCTAAGAACAGTTTGCAGTATCCCGCCATTCCTGTAATAATCTATTTCAACCGGTGTATCGAGACGAACAATGGCTTTGAAATTATTTATTTTACCTGAGGGTGATTCTGCAACAACAGTAACTATGCTTCGCGGCTTAAGGTTGTTATCTATATCCATAAAGTTAAAAATTTCATTACCTTCAAGAGCGAGCGCGGAAACCGATTCGCCTTCCATAAACTCAAGTGGAAGTATCCCCATTCCAGCTAAGTTGCTTCTATGAATTCTTTCGTAACTTTGAGCGAGAACGACTTTGACACCTAATAGGGCAGTTCCTTTTGCAGCCCAGTCACGTGAAGAACCAGTGCCGTACTCTTTTCCTGCTAACACAACAAGCGGGGTATTGGCTTCTTTATACTTGCAGGAAGCATCATAAATGCTCATTATTTTATTAGAAGGAAAATGGTTTGTCCAAGAACCTTCAGTTCCAGCGGCAAGTTCATTTTTCAGCCTGATATTAGCGAAAGTGCCTCTTGTCATAACTTTATCATTTCCCCTGCGAGATCCGTAACTGTTAAAGTCTTTTATTTTAACACCCTGGCTTATCAAGTATTTTCCTGCCGGAGAATCTTCTGCAATTGAGCCAGCTGGTGAGATATGGTCTGTTGTTATGGAGTCTCCAACTTTTACAAGTACTCGTGCTCCTTCTACGGGTTTTATGGAGCAGGCTGTTCTTTCCATTTCCTTAAAAAATGGTGGTTCCTGAATATATGTGCTTGATTTTTTCCATGGATAAAGACTGGACTTGCTTGTTTTAATAGCGTTCCATTTTAGATTGCTATTGTCCATGTTCTTGTATCTTTTTTTGTAACTTGATGGCTTCACGTTCTTACAAATTGCAGCATTGATCTCTGCTTGAGTCGGCCAAATATCTTTTAGAAATACGTTTTCGCCATAATTATCTTTACCCAAAGGATCATTCTCTAAATTAATATCAACTGTCCCTGCAATCGCATAAGCGACGACTAAAGCTGGACTAGCAAGATAATTAACTTTTGTATGTGGGCTAATGCGTCCTTCAAAATTTCTATTACCACTTAATACACTTGAGACAATTAAATTTTTCTTATGGATCTCTTTAACTATTGAATCTGCCAGCGGACCGCTATTTCCGATACAGGTTGCACAGCCATATCCGACAATATGGAATTTCAATTTTTCTAGATATGGTAATAAGCCTGAGCTGCTCATGTATTCTTCAACGACTTGTGAGCCAGGGGCAAAACTTGTTTTAACAAAATCAGGAACAGTTAAACCTTTTTCACAAGCTTTTTTTGCAAGTAACCCCGCGCCAATTAGAACAGATGGGTTTGAAGTGTTAGTACAGCTTGTTATGGATGCAATAACTACGGACCCGTTATTAAGATTTGAAGGCTTTACTTTAATTTTCTTTTCAGCTGTTTGCGTTTTAACCCCAATATCACTTAGAGTTTTATTGAAGGATTCCTTCAAATTTGTAACGATGATCCTATCCTGCGGCCGGCGTGGTCCGGCAAGGCTCATTTTCACTGTTGTTAGATCTAATTCAATGTTCTTGCTGTATCTTGGCGGCTTTGTATTTTCGTAATAGAACATTTGTTGTTCCTTGAAGTAATGCTCAATTAAGTTAACTTTAGCTTCAGTTTTACCTGTAAGCCTATAATAGTTTAATGTTTCATCATCGATCGGGAAAATTCCTATTGTTGCGCCATATTCAGGGCACATATTTGATATTGTTGCT
>JAHJCZ010000151.1 GCA_018812705.1 Candidatus Omnitrophota bacterium | reverse complement strand
GACTAATATAATTCCTGAATATATTAGTATTCTAAAAGAAAGGTTTAGTGGGGAAAATTTGCATTATTACTATGAGGCGAAATATAAGTATAGTGAGGGGGAATTGGACGCAGCTATAAAATTGTTCCACGCTTCAATAGAAAAAAAGCCTAATTTTTCTCCTGCATATATTATGCTTAGTTTTGTTTATGCGGAATGTTTGAAAGATTATGATAATGCTATAAAGTTTGGAGAAATAGCGAATAACAAGTTTCGTGCTAATGTAGCAATTGTAAATAATTTGGCATATGCTTACCTTATGAAAAACGAGGTCAGTAAAGCAGGTTCTGTTTTGCAAGAAGTATTAGAAAATAAAAATAAGAATTTTTGTTTAATTGCCACAATTGGATTACTTAGAATAAAAGAAGGTGATATTCAAGAGGGAAGTAGTCTTTATAATTTAGCTAGTAAAATAGCGCCAACGGAATATTTTAAAAAAGTGGTATTGCAAAAAAAGAATCTGGAGTTAGCTAAATATTATTTGGATAATGGTGATGAGAGACGAGCAAAAGAATTATTAATAAAGGCAGTTTCTATGAAACAAAGTGATACATTCTATTATGAAGATGCAAAAGAATTACTTTCTAAGATAGATTAAATTAATAAAGATTGAGATTATTTTTTAGAGGAATAAATAATAGTTTTGGTACCCGCTGGGTACCCAGTTCATACCTAAGAGCCTTAAATAGGGGGTAACAGCAAAGAAATCAATATTTTCGTAAATGTTTGCAGTATATATGGATATGTAGCATTAGAGACCATTAGAAAACACCCCGAAAAACGTCGATTCTAGCTCATAACCTGAAGGTCGTCAGTTCAAATCTGGCCCCCGCAACCAACTTAAACCGGCCCATACCGGACACATGGGTAACAGTTTGTACCGGAGACATGGGTTACACCATCTCCGGTGCAAACGGGTACTCACAAGGTTTAATTTTTTGATTATCAAGATCAAAAAATCCCAGATCATAATTCATAAAAGTAACCAACCCAACCCCATCATTTATTTCTTTAAAGTTTCCAAAAGTTTCCAGACACATACCGTAATCCGAATTAAATAAGGTTCAGGTATGTGTCTGGTAATTTTTGTCTGGTAATTATTTTGGTAATATTTTCTACTTGCCAAAGAATTGGATTATTTGTATTATGTTTTAATATTAAGAGCATCAGATAAGCACTTCGTCGATCGATATAACGATGGGCGCATAGCTCAGATGGTTAGAGTGCTGCCCTCACATGGCAGAGGTCGAAGGTTCGAGTCTTTCTGCGCCCATTATTATTAATAAAAAAAGTACCTGCCTGCCGCTCTATAAGGCGCTCACCCTTATTATTTTATCTATAGAAAGATCGTGAAAAGATTTATTATTACTGTTTATTTGTTAATCGTTACAGCGTCTTGTTTATATGCTGAAGAAATAAGGAATAAGGCAGAGCAGAATATTTATGATCTGGAATATGCCGCACTTAAAGTAGAAGCTATTGATAATGACATATATTTTTGTTATGGGTGGAAACCAGAAAAAAAGAAAAACTGGAAAAAGTCTCCCGGGAAAGCATAAAAAAATTAGATAAAGTAAAAGACAGCTTGTTGACGATAGATTTTGATGAAGCAATGGCCCCTTTGCAACAAGAATTTATTGTTTTGATAGCAGACCTGCAGAAAATTTATAAAGGTATGGAACAAAAGGAAAGGGAATTAATAGACCAGGAGTATGAAAATTATTACCTAAATGGCAGTAAATATAATGAAAAACTGCAGGAAGCAATAAATAAATATATTGCCCCAGAAACATGGCTAAATGAATTATTTAA
The DNA here is from genome assembly GCA_018812705.1 of Candidatus Omnitrophota bacterium. GTDB lineage: Bacteria > Omnitrophota > Gorgyraeia > Zapsychrales > Zapsychraceae > Zapsychrus_A. The sequence continues at coordinate 18,913 of JAHJCZ010000151.1, read as the reverse complement.
GGATAGTTTCGATACAAAGGAATTTGAATCGCAAGGAATAATTGATCCGCAGGACAAAGAATTATATAAAAAAGGCTATGACTTGTTAAAAGACTATAAGCATTTTGAAGCGTTTCAAATCTTTAAAGGTTTTTTAGCTAAATATAGAAATACGCCTGCTGAAGCATACATTGTTCTTCATAAAGCTGATTGTCTTGCAGCAGATTCTGTGGAGATGATGGAAAAATTAACTGAAGAAGAAAAAGAAGACCCTGTTGAGTTGTATGCAAGCTTAATAGGTCCAGATTTATATAGTCCGGTTTTAGATGAGGCATTTATCAAATGGAGAACAAAATATCAGGAGTCTAACCATGGTCTTTCAAATTGGTCTGAGATACCGAATGAAATTTATAATGAGAAAAGATGGAAAATAGTTGAAAGCATTAAGGGGCATTTGAAACAGAATGCTGATGACCTGTGGGCTAAATATCAAATTTTGCGATTAATGGACTATCCAAATATTAGCCGAGGGGGACTTATGGGAAATACAAACTTGAACTATATTGGCGCGCTTTTTATGGATTTGCGTCAAGATCAGGAAGATCTGAATGATGGTGCAGAGTGATAGTATGCCCTTTGTTATCACAATTCATTTTTATTTTCTTTTGGTATAACTGATCTGCCAGCCCATACCCCCTGTTTGCCTTTCCGTAAAAAAATTTTATTGTGACATTTATTTTCTGGTACAATAATCGCATGTCAGGATCAAAGAACATAACTTCACAGAGTTATGCAAAATTGCTGGCTTCTATCCGTCAGGAGATGGCGCGTGCCGCTAGGGTCGTTGAGCGGCAAAAGGTCATTACGTATTGGACTACTGGCCAGTATATTCGCAAATATATCGATGAACATATCCCTCATGGCGGCATTATTCCATTCTATAATAAATTGGAACAAGATCTTGATATCAATTCCCGCACGCTTCAGCAGTGCGAGCAGTTCTATCGTTATTTTCCCAAGATTGATCTAGACGATGGTCTCAGCTGGTCCCATTACAGGTTTTTGCTTGCAGTTCCCGATAAAAAAGAGAGAGACCAGTGGGTAGCTAGGGTGAGAAAAGAAGGCCTTGCGTCAAATGTTTTGCGTTTGCACTTGATCGAAGAACAACCTTTGCCAGGCGACGGATCTTTAAATGAAGCGCTGAAAAACCCTGCAAGAGGACGCCTCTATACATATCGCATTGTTCGTATGTCGGACAAGAACGGGACGAATGAACAATGGTATGTTGACTGCGGATTTACTAATCGTATCGAAGCGCCGGAGGCGGCAAGTGTGCTTGAGAATAAAAGGCTTTATATTTCACAAAAAACGCCATCGGGTTACCGGATTAAAGCGGTTAATGCTCGGGTGGAAGAGCTGTATACCTTTAAGGCGAAGGTCATAAGGGTTGTTGATGCCGATACGGTACTGGCAGCTATCGACCAGGGTTTTGGCGTATGGACAGAGCAGCGCTTGCGCTTGAGGGGGATAGATGCCCCTGAGCTAAAAACTATTGCAGGTAAAAAGGCGAAGCAGTTCGTTGAAAAGCGCCTGCAGGGACTCGCATTTATTATAATTAAGACATACAAAGCTGATAAATACGACCGTTATCTCGCTGACATATTTTATTTACCTGGCGAAGACGATATGGATAAGGTGGCAAAACAAGGAAGCTTTCTCAACCAGCAGCTTTTGGATGAAGGGCAAGCGGTCTTGTGGAAGCTATAAGAAATGTATAAAATGATAGTGAACTGAAGCCTATTGTTAAAGGAGGATGTAGATGAAAAAGTTCATATTGATATTGTCGTTACTTTTGTGCGGCTGTGCAACGACTAACAAGGTAATTGATAATGTGGTCATTGAATATCAGGGCATTCAAGACAATATAAAAATAGGGGACTCAAAGGAAAAATTCTTGTCTCTTTTGGAGCCAAACCAATCTAAGCTAAATGCAGCGTCTAGAAAACCGCCTACCCGATATACAGAAAATGGAAGCGTATTTGATGTGTATTATATTAGGACTGGCAGGATACCGGATGGCGCGACAACAGATGATGAATTCACTCCATATATTTTTAAAGACGGTGCGTTGGCTGAAATAGGATGGGAGCATCTTGGAGGAGCGAAAAGGACGTCTGTAGATGTAGCCAAAGAATACGCTGAGATAAGAAAAGCTGAAGCGGGCGCGACCAAAGTTGAAACCAACTGGGCGATCAATAATGAGTAAATAAAATAGGTGATAAAACAGGTGACAGCGAACTTTTCGCGTTGGGGAAAAGGTAGCTGTCACCTGTTTTTTTTAAGGGAAAACATTGTAAACCTTAAAAATATAGCTTGAAATATAATTAGGGTGTGCTATACTTTCGAAGAAATAAGAAAGGCAGGTTGATAATGACATTAGAAAAAGATTATTCTCTTCGAGAAAAAAAGATCTCTAAGACAAAGATCGCCTTGATGAATGAGTTTGTCAAAAGATTAGAGGTTACCAGATTTAATGATATTTCCATTAAAGATGTATGTGATAGTGTTGAAGTTTCGGAGGCAACATTTTATAACTATTTCCCTAAAAAATCAGATCTAGTGCAATATTTTAAGGAGCTTCTTACATTAAAAACTATTTGGGAGGTAGAGCAAAAAGGGTCTAAGATGACCCCGATAGAAAAAATTGACCTGTTTTTCTCTGTCCAGGCAGATAATATGCCAAATACAAACGCATTCTATGAATTGGTATCTATATTTACCGGTGAAAAAATGAGAAATATAAGGCTTCAGTTGTCTGCGTCTGATAAATATTATGCGTTCCCAGATTGTGAAGGTATTGAAGAGATGCCGTCTATGCTTTTCGAGGAATTTTTGGCCGCTGCCATGAAACAAGCAATTAAGGATGGCATTATTGTTACAAAAACAAAACCGGCTGACATTGTTATTGGCTTGATGACTATTTTCGTAGGCATCCCTTTGGCTATAGAGGAAAAAGATTTTGTAAATTTAAAGAATCATTATAAAAAACAACTTTCCGTTTTCTGGAAAGGCCTTGGCGCAAAGTGAGGTTTGATATGAAAATAAAAAGATCGAGGACATTATTATGTGTTTTATTTGTTATCCAGGTTTTGGCAGGTAATTTTGTATTTGCTCAAGATGCTGGTGAGGCCTTAAGTATTTCGATCAATGATGCTATTGATATGGCTCTTGAAGCCAGCGAAAATCTCAAATTGAAGGATAATGAGGTTAGAAGGAAAAGTTCCCTTAGAAATGAAGAAAGATCTTATTTGTTCCATAAGATAATGGGGGCAGTAGGATGGAGCAATAATTTTGAGTATCCTGATATTTCAGCAACAGCTGCGACAAAAGAATATCATGCGGATGCTGGTGTAACAATATTTCAATCTGTTTTCACATTTGGAAGGATATCTCATTCGATTTCTGCGGCTCAGAAAGCGCTCGAATCAAGTCGTTTTATTAAGGAAGGAACAAAGCAGGAAGTTATATATAACACAAAAATAGCTTATTTTAGCGCGTATCTTGCCGGCAGGATCTTGTTTGTCGCAGATGAATCATATCAGAATGCCTTGAAGAATAAAGAGATACTGGAAGGCCGTTCTTCAGGTGGACGTGTTTCTAAATATGATAATATTAAGATCTCATCTGATATTGCCTCTAGAAAACCCTCTGTTAACAATGCCCGGGCAGGACTTGCTTCAGCAATGGAAACATTAAAAGTAGTTATTGGTGTAGAGTCAAAAAACTTAATTGATCTTAAAGAAGGATTTTGGGAAGAATATCCCGACCTTGAAAGGGATGAGCTAGCGCTAGCTTTATATAACAATCAACCGGAGATAAGATCTCTGGCAAAAGACATAGAGGAACAGGAATATATTATTAAGTCAAAAAAGGCGACTCTTTTTCCGGAAATTTCCGCGTTCGCGACATGGAACCATAAAGGTGACAGCGGCGACCCTTCTATAGGTGGTGATAACATGGAGGATTATGGCGAAGCGGGGTTGAAGGCCAGTATTCCTATTTGGCTTGGAGGGATAAGCAGGGAAAAATTATATCAGGCTAAGATAGATAAGGAAGATGCCGAGCTTATCTATAAACAAGGAGGCGAAGAGTATTTGCTTTTATTAGATAAGGCTATTAATGAATATAGGGAATATAAAAAGACTTTAGAGGCTAATAAAGAAGCGATACGCCTGGCTGAAGAATCATTTAAATATAGCCAGGAGCTTTTAGGTTCAGGACAATTGTCTGTAACAGACCTGAATGATGCAGAGCTGCAGTTAACAAATGCTAAAATAAATAAAGAACTTACATTGTTCAATTTAAATAGTACGTTAGCCGTTATTGAAAGGCTTACGTTAATGAGGGCGAACGATGAGTAAAAGACGAGTGACAATATATTTAATAGGTCTTGTTGTTCCAGTTTTCTTTGTCATCTCTAAGCAGGTAGCTATTAAGGCTGACAGAGAAAATGAAATTATAAGCACATTTTCTGAGTGGCAGACAAATGGAAAGCCGGTCATTGTTAATACTCTTGAGAGAAAAGATATACCGAAGTATATAAAAATAACTGCTTGGCAGATAAGTCCTCATGTTTTTGAGGGGAATGTTTCTAAGTCAGTCAGAGAGCAGTTAAAGATCGGGCAGGATATGGCTTTCAAGGTCGGGCAAGATATGTTCAAGGGTGAAATATCGAAAATTGCGCAAGAGATCTCTCTTGATTCCGGAATGTATGCTGTTGAAGTTGTTTTTAAAGAGTCCTTCAATATTGAAGGATGGTTAGTTGCCCAAGCGCATATTGATATGTTTCGTAACAGCATTTGTATCCCTAATGAAATAATTGAGAATGATAATGGAAAATTTTATGTTTGGAAAATTGAGGATGGTCGTTCCGTCAGGCAGCTCATCACCATTGAAAAAAGAGACGGATATGGAGCTATTGTGGATAGTGGCCTTGTTGAAGGAGATAGGGTGGTTATCGAGGGTTTTACTCAACTTGTTCCTGGAGATAAAGTTAATATTTTAAAAGGGCTAAACGTTTAGGAGATACAGCATGATCGAATTTTTTGTAAAACGACCAGTAACAACGATAATGTTCGTTTCTGTCTTTATAGTTTTAGGGATAGTGTCTTCCTTTAATCTGCGCGTTGAAAAAGAGCCAAAAATCAATTTTCCTATTGTAACTGTAACTGTTGTATATCCCGGGGCTACGCCAGTAGAAGTTGAGACGCTGGTTATCAATAAGATCGAAGATGTTGTTTCTGAACTTGCTGAGATCGATAAAATAGAAAGCCGATCTTTTGAAAATTTTGGATACGTGTCGATCGAGTTCTTGTTAACTTCAGACGTCAATATAAAATTTATTGAAGTCAAAGATAAGGTTGAGGCGATACTGAATGACCTGCCAGAAGATATTCAGAGACCCGTCATTGAAAAATACGATCCTCTTTTAGCACCAGTCATGGACCTTGTTATTTCAAGCGATACCCTAGATGGCCGAGACCTGTATGAACTCATAGATAAAAAATTAAAAGATAGATTCTCAGCGATAGAGGGAGTAGCTAATGTGGATATCTATGGAGGAAAACAGCGCCAGATAAATGTTATTTTGGATCCGATGCTGATGAAACAGCATTACATTACCATTTTTGATATTGTCAACAGCATTAAAGCGAAGAACAAGAATATTCCTGGTGGTTTGTTGAAAAAAGATGAAAATACTCTCAGCTTAAGGTTTATGGGAGAATTTGAAAGCCCGCAGGAGATCGCGGATATGCTCATTAAGTCAAGGGACGGAACAAGTTTTAAGCTCAAAGAGATCGCTCGGATAGAGGACAGTTTTAAAGAAGTTGAAACGATAGCACGTTTTAACGGAAGAGAGGTCGTGGGGCTTTCTCTGAATAAAGTTTCTGATGGAAATGCTGTTGATATATCTAAAGAAGTTTACCGCAGGCTGCCGGAATTTCGCAGGATGCTTCCCCCGGGGTGCGCTATGGAGATCGCAACAGATACGACCGAGTTTATTATTGACGAGACTAATCAAACTTATCTTAATATCATTATCGGTATTGTTCTGACGATCATAATTCTCTATCTTTTTACTGGTCAGATAAGCTTGACATTCATTGCCGCTATTGTAATCCCAACATCTATCATATCTGCATTATTTCTGGTAGATGTGTCGGGTTTTACTATGAACATGATGACCCTTTTGGCTATGGCTACATCGCTAGGAACGCTCATTGCCAATGCCATTGTTATTGTTGAAAATGTTTTGGTGCATTTGGAAAGAGGGGATGATTCCGTTCAAGCGGCTATTACCGGAACGAAAGAAGTAGCCACCGCTATTTTAGCTTCGACAGGAACGAACTTGGTTGTGTTTGCACCGATCGCTTCTATGGGAGGCATTATTGGTCAGTTCATGAAATCATTCGGATTAACAGTTATCTATGCAACAATATTTTCCCTTATAGCTTCTTTTACCTTAACACCTATGCTCTGCGGGCTTTTGCTTAAAAAGAAAAAAATAGAAAAGAAAAATAAGTTCCGTATCTTTAATCCATTCATTTGGCTGCATATTGGTACGGATAATGTTATGCATATGTTAAAGCTGGAATATGAACGTATCTTTAAGCTGATGTTCAGGTTCCCGAAGATGACCATAATTTTTGTTCTGGTATGTTTTTACTCTCTAAAGTTCATCATGCCTTATATCGGCAGTGAGTTCTATCCCAATTCTGATGAAGATATGATAACAGTAAAGATAGAAATGCCTCAAGGCTCGACCATAGAACGAACGCTTAAGACAACTGAAATTATTGAAAAGCATTTTAACGAAATTGCAGAAGTTGAATCGGTTTTAACTGATATCGGGAAAGATGGGGTTGAGAACGCTGCGGTTGTAGCTAATTTAAAACCTTTAGCTCAAAGAAAAAGAGGTGATACGGATATTATAAAGGAATTGATCCCGTTTATGGCTAAGATCCCAGATGCAAATATTAATATCGAAAGAGGCGAAGCCCGGGGAGGGATTGAAGGTGATATCTCTATTAACGTTTATGGATCGGATTATCAGAAAATGATCGGCCTTTCGAGAATGATGGAACAGAAAATGCAGGAAAGCGGATATTTCCGAAGTGTTAAATCTTCATATAAGGTGCCTAAAAAAGAAATACGTTTTATTCCTGATCAGGACCGGATCGTAGAATACGGTTTAACGGGTGTTGAGGTTGGAAGCAGTATTCGTTCCTCTGTTTACGGGGATGATACGAATATTTACAAAGAGGCTGGGGAAGAATACGATATTAATGTTGAACTAGATGAAAAATATACCGAGGATTTTGATGATATTAAACAGATCAATGTAATAACGTCTAAGGGTTTGGTCCCGGTTGTTGAGCTTGGTGTGATCGAAGAAGGTAAGTCTACTCCGATGATCCGTCATCGTGATAAAGAGCGAGTTATTAGCGTTGAAGGATATTTGGCGAAATCCACAAGTGGATATGTTATTAGTGTTCTCGATAAGGCTTTTAAAGAGCTTCCTTTTGACGAAGGACATGGTTATAAATATGTCGGAAGCTCTGAATATGAAAAAGAATCAGCGCGGGAAACAGGAAAGGCATTTTTGCTTGCGGTCATTTTAACATTTATGTTGTTGTGCGCTATCATGAACTCTTTGCTATTTCCAATTCCGATCTTATTCTCGGTTGCGACTTCTTTTATAGGTGTATTTTATGCCTTGTTCTTTCTGGGTCAATCCATCAATATTGCTTCGATGTTGGGAATGATCATGCTGGTAGGTTTGGTCGTGAATAATTCGATCCTTCTTCTGGACTATTCTTTGATGAAGATGAAGGAGGGTGTCCCGGTTAAGGAAGCGCTGTGGCTTGGAGTTTCGGAGAAATTTCGAGCTATCATAATGACTTCTTTGGCAATTATATTAGGTGTCTTGCCTCAGCTCTGGTCGATCGTTCCTCTTAAATCTGCAATGGGGACGGTTATGATAGGCGGGATGCTGGCATCGATATTATTTACGTTTATTTTTACGCCTGTTTTGTTCTGGTATGTATATAGACTTAAGAACTTTTTTGTAAGACTAAAGAATAAGTAATAAGTGACAGTTGCTTTTTGATCGCTATTGTTTGAAAACTTTTTCAAGAATATCCGTGACTCTCGCTGCAGGATCCTGGCGTATTTTTGCCTCTTCCTGTCCTAAAACATAAAATAGGCCGTCTAAGGTTTTGTTTATAACATATTCATCTGGGCTTAGCATGCTGACTTTGCTAACAAAAGGGATCGATTGATACTTGCTTATAAGCTCATTGTATTTGTTCGTAACATCGTATTTTTCTAAGGCAGTATCAACTGTTGGCCTAAAAGCATCAGCAAGCTTTGAATAAGTTTTGTCTTTGAAGTAATCGGTTACAGCTGTATCTTGACCTTGCAACAACATTTTTGCATCATCAAACGACATGTCCAGAATAGCGCTGGTAAAAATGTTTTGTGCTGAAGCAGATGCAAGTTCTGCGGCGCTATTCATGCTTAACACGAAGTCATCGATCTTATCGCCAAAGCCGATCTTGCGTAAAGATTTGTCAAGGAACTGAAGACTTTGAGGCATAGTGATCTTGATGGCTTCATTGTCTAGATATCCGCCGGGCTTGCTGGCCGATTTTACTGCATTCTCAATTCCGATCTTCAGTGCTTCTTTGAACCCTTCGCTGATCTCTGTTTCATTTAATGTGGTTTCTTTAATGGATTCTACTGATCCTGTTGTTACAGCATTCAGCTTTTTCTTTAACCAATCAAATCCTGCAAAAGCTGGTTGCGCAGAGAAGCTAACAGTAAATGCAATTATCAAAAAAGGAAAGATAGTTTGTTTTTTCATTATTTTTTCCTTTTTAAGGATAGTTTTATTTTGATAAAACTTTGAATTTATTGCTTAATGATTTTATGTCAATGTTTTTTATGGTATCTTGAAAACCGGATATATCTATATTAATAAGATTTGATAATGCTGTTTTTAAAAGGATCTTTTGAATGATCATTGCGGCAAGTTCTTCAGCTCCTTCAACATTCTCAAAAGTTTCATATATCCCGATGTTGAATTCTTTGATCACAGGAGCTCCACCCTTAGAATAATCCTTGTATACGATCTTATTGATCTTCAGCAATGCTTTGTCCACCTTAAGATCAAAAGGGTTTACTTTCTTCTCGCTTTTTGGGCTTGATCCCTGATCTTTACTTTTATCTTTGTTTTCTGCTTGAGGCAACAAAGCCATCAAATTTAGCTGGCCTTTTTCATTTTTTACAATAATTAAACTATCAAGGTCGAAACGTATCTCTTCTAAATGAATGAGTTTTTTGAATATCGGCAGAATAGTGTAGTTCACGAATATTTCAGGGGCCTCGAACATGTATTTATCTGAGAATCCAGCGGGGTTTTCAAGCTGTATGCCTTTTATTTCAAATGATGTTTCCTTGATCTCAACAACGCATTTTTTAAGCTGCAGGTCCAAACCTGTAGCTGACTTTACGCCTTTCTCAATAGCGAATTTTGCTAAGTAGTTCTTTCCAGATAAAAAGATACCTATGATAATAAATAATAAAAATAGTTTGCGGATAAATTTGAACACGGTTCTCTCCTTTTAGGGCATTATTTAATATTTGCAGTAATTTAGATTATCACAAGAAACGAAGTATTTTAGATTAATATCTCTTTCTGCTTTTGTCAAAAGGAATCTTTTCAGGAAATAAAGATCAGATAAAAAATATGTGTTAATGTCAAGATCCTACCCTTTTACCTTTTTAAAATATTTTAACGAAACTTTTGATTGTAGCTTGTGTTTAAAAGGTAGGCAAGCAAAACAAACATGCCTATTATAAATTCAAAAAAAAAGGGAGGGGGAGATGAAAAAACTGATCGTTGCAGGTGTTTTAGGTGGTCTGGTGTTGTTATGTTCAGGACAACAGGCACAAGCTAGTAGTAGTTATGGCAAAGATGACAATATTTCAATAAAGAAGGTCATTCATGTGCTGGATGATGTCATCAATAATGATTATGAACGTCACCAAAAAGTTGTTGTGTACAAAAAGCAGAATATTCACAAAAGGCTCTGTTTTTACAGGGGACGCCATAAGGTCTGCAAAATAAAGGGTCACGGCTACGCAAAATACAAGCACAGTCCACGCCAGGGAGGCCATTATTTTGAGACCTGTAGGTTAAAATAAGTATAGATTCTGTGGCTGAAAAGAAAGGGGCAGTTATGTATAGCTGTCCCTTTCTTGAATATACTAACCTGATAACCGGGAGATACAGTTTAGTGCATATAATGGCTTAGTATCTATTATTATATTTTATTTGACAAAGGGGAAATAATAGTGCATACTTGCGCATGAGTAGATTAAAGAGGTAGAAATCTTAGGCCGCAGGGTAGAGATATTGCTCTTGCGGTTTTTTTGTTATTTTGTCCTTGTCATTGTTTACTCAAAGTTAGTTGAAAGGAGGAGTAAATAATGGTAACAGGTACAGTAAAATGGTTTAACAACCAAAAAGGTTATGGCTTCATAGCACCAGAATCTGGAAACGATGTTTTTGTTCATCACGGAGAAATCCAAGGTGACGGATACAAGTCTTTAGAAGAAGGCCAAAAAGTAGAGTTTGAAATAGTTGATGGCCCAAAAGGTGATCAAGCTAAAAATGTAGTAAAATTGTAATTCGTTAACTTGTTAACGTAAGATCTATGCAATATGAAAAACCCGTTTCTCGGTAAGAGAAACGGGTTTTTTGTTTGTTGAAACATTGTTTTTTAAATGATAGAATTACAAGCAATTCAGTTAATACGATCAATTTTCATGGATCACGCGAGGTTCCAGTGGAGATCATGACATATGATAGGATGCAGTGCCTGCCTATTGGGTGTCGCTTGCAGGTATGATGGAGCAAGCAAGCCTGATAACAAGATCATTGAATTTTCAAAAAAAGAGGAACTTTTTCGGTTTTGCCCTGAACAGTTAGGAGGCCTTCCTACGCCGAGGCCAAGATCAGAGATAAGGGGAGATATAGTTATAAATGAACATGGCGAGGATATTACTGCATTTTTAGAAAAGGGGTCTGAAAAAGTGCTGGAGTTACTATTGCAAAGAAATATCAAAAAAGTGATCCTTAAGCAAAACAGTCCGTCATGTGGATGTGGAAATGTTTATGATGGTACATTTACCGGCAAGTTGATCCCGGGGAACGGTATCACAACAGAGTTGTTAAAGAGAAATGGAATTAAAGTTGTTTCAGAAAAAGAATTATTTCAAGAATAGAATTTAGAAGAATGCGATCGATCTTATAAGGGCGACAGATGTGTAGAAAAAAAAGTATTGCGATGGGAATAGTCGTGGTTTTGGTGTTGGCTTAATTAACAGGTAATATTTTTGAGGAGAATTTCTATATGGCAAAACGATCTTTTATGGGCCGCTTTAGCGGGTTCTTTAAGGCTTTAGGGCCTGGCATCATTTTTGCAGGGACATCAATAGGAGTATCACATATTGTTCATTCTACGCGCGCAGGAGCTAATTATGGGTTTACTTTATTAGGGCTTGTGATCCTCATCAATGTTCTTAAGTATCCGTTCTTTGAGTTCGGTCCACGTTATGTAACAGCTACCCAGGAAAATCTTCTCTTAGGATATAAACGTCTGGGAAACTGGGCGTTCTATTTATATCTTGCACTTGCTTTTGCAACGATGTTCCCGATACAGGCAGCCGTGACAATGGTATCTACGGGGTTACTTGTTAATCTTCTGGGGTGGTCATATCCTCCGGTATATTTGGCAGCTATCATTTTATCTGTGTGTGCGGTTGTGCTTATTATTGGAAAGTATCCTCTTTTTGATAAGACCATGAAACTGATGATGGTGATATTATTTGTCTCAACAATAACGGCTTTTGCTATGGCTCTTGGAAGCCGCGGGGAGCAGGCAGGTGCAATGTGCGGGAAATTTACCTGGGACCTGTCAGGCATATCCTTTTTGGTCGTATTGATGGGATGGATGCCGTCGACTATTGATATTTCCGTGTGGCATTCTTTTTGGAGCAGTGAGAGGATCAAGCAGACAAAATATGTTCCGACAATGAAAGAGACTTTGTTCGACTTTCATTTGGGGTACTGGCTGACAATGGTCATGGCTGTTTTCTTTTTGGGGTTGGGCGCTTTAGTTATGTTCAATAGTGGAGAGGTCTTCTCAAATTCCGCAGTTACTTTTACCGGACAGGTTATCTCTTTGTATACAAAGGCTTTGGGCCAATGGAGTTTTCCTGTGATAGCAACGGCCGCAACAGTTACGATGTTCAGCACAAGCCTTTCATGTTTTGATGCGTATACACGAATAGTTCGCGAGGCATCGGTTATCGTTTTTCCTAAAACAAAGGATCATGCTGATATGATCTATTTGATGTGGATGATCGTGCTTGCGGTGGTATCGACGGTGATAATCGGTAAATTCATTCATCAATTAAAGACCTTTGTTGATTTTGCCACGACATTGTCTTTTTTGGCAGCGCCCGTGTTTGCGTATATCAATTATAGAACAGTTACATCTGAGCATATGCCTGCCTATGCACGGCCGGGAAAGAAGTTAAGGATCTTAAGCTGGACCGGGATCATATTTCTATCGTTCTTTGGGATACTGTATTTACTTTCAAAGATCTTTTTATAAATAAGGATCTTGGGCAATGGAAGAGTAAGGTATCTTCTTGATGTATTTTCCGGGGTGTTGCTGTCATAGGAATAAATTATGGTAATGAAGAATTTTAACGTTTTTGTTGTGTTGTTAGCCTTGTTGCTTTTTGAGGTTGGAGCAAGGGTCTTGATAACTGCAAAGAGTAAGACCCCTATCTTTAAAACTCAGGAGCTGATCTATACTTGCTATGATGAATTAAAGGATATCAATGGACTGTCTATTATTAAGGATAATCGATATTTTGACCTGTTAATTCTTAGCGCGTCGATATTTGATACTGACTATGATTGGGGAAAGCAAATAGTTGAGGATCTGTCGAGGCGGTTAGGAAAGGAATTAAATAAAACAGTACGGATACATAATTTGTCTCGTAAGGCTATGAGCTCTCGGGATTCAAAAATAAAAGCAGGATATGCTCTGGATAAGGATTTTGATCTTATCCTTTGGTATCACGGTATTAACGATGTAAGGGCAAATAATTGTCCTGATCAACTATACAAAGATGACTACTCTCATTACTTGTGGTATGACAAGGTTAATGCATTTCAAAGATTTAAGAGGATAAATAAATTCTTAATTTCGCCGTATTGCGTGAACCTGGCATGGATAACTATCCAGGAAAAATTTAAGCTAAAGGAATATGTGTCAGAATACTGGAAGCCCAATCATTTATGGATTGATCATGGAGATAAGATCAAGACCGGGCAAAGCTTTCAGGATAACCTGTTGTTTGTGATTAAAAAGGCAAAAGAAAGAAATATCCCGATGATGGTAATGACTTTCGCTTATTACGTTCCGGACGATTATTCACTTGAAAAATATTATAAGCGCGAGCTAGATTGGGCGAAGCACGACTGGCCGATAGAAGTAATAGGTAAACATGATAATGTTCGAAAGGGAATGGAAATCCATAATAAAGTTATTGAGGATGTGGCCATAGGAACTGGACAGGATATGTTGATGTTCCTGGATATGAACAATATTATTGAAAAAAACAAAGATAATTTTCGCGATGTATGTCACTTTACAGAAAATGGTGCCAGGGTTTTTGTTGATAATATAGTTAATAGAATAGTAAAAGAGCCTCATTTTAAGAATAATAGGTGAAGTATGTTTTTGATGATGTTTTGCAAAAAATTAGTTTGAAAGTGTTTAATTATATTAATAATTGTTTGCTTTTTGGAAGGATAAAATAGTAATGTTAATAAGAAAATTTGAGGATTGCCAGGAGATCATTGCTGGTGATAATTGTATTTTAAGGGAATACCTTAATCCTGAAAAACAGGATGTTGATATTCGGTATAGTCTTGCGCATGCAAAGGTGCCTATTGGGGAAACAACTTGGAAGCATAGCCTTAAAACATCAGAAGTATATTATATTCTGAAGGGCAAAGGCGTTATGACTATTGATGAAGAATCTAGGGTTTTAGAGAAAAATGATACAGTTTATATTCCTCCCAAAGCAGTGCAATTTATAGAAAATACAGGAGATGTTGATCTTGAGTTCATTTGCATTGTAGATCCGGCTTGGCGCAAAGAAGATGAAGTTGTTCAGAATTAGCAATAGAAAACCTGACGTAACGCCCTCTAATCTAATTTTCCGCATAGTTTTGTTTAATCTGCAACATATTTAATCTCATTATAAAAATAGTAAGAACTTATAATTAACAAGGGTTGCTAGGGCATCTATACTCTAAGTAGAGGAGCAAGAAAGGAGTTCGAGATGCAAAATACGATCATAGGAATATCAAGTTTTCTATTGGCTTTTAATGTTTGCGCTGCATCAACATTTTCTTCAAGGCAAAACAATGAAAGCATTTCATTTGATCCTTTAAGGGAGGTATATGTTACAGAGGTTCCTGATGAGTTTAATAATTCAAACCAGTTATTAAGTTTTGATAGCAAAGAGCTGGCAGCAAGGAATAATGGATCAAAGCAAGCTAGTAATTCTTCAGACAAAACCGAGGAATATCATGATTCTTCAAAAAGAGACCTCAATGATATGCTTGGCGGAATAACTAACATAATTAAAAATTATGCAGAAACGGAAGGAATAGAGGAGTCTTCAAAACAGTTGTTTTCAGATCTTTCCCTGTTTTCTAATGATCTTAACAAGCGTGTAGAGTTATATAAGGATAAGGATCTTTATTCTCAGGAGAGTGATAGAAGTTTAGAAAAAATGCAAGAGTTGGCAAATAAAAAAGGCATATTTGTCAATCCTCTTGAGGTTGCTCAAGGATATTTTAATCTTTTGCATGATCTTTATGGAAAAATGGGCGATCAGGACCTATTGCTAAATATCAAGTTATATAAGAATCCTTCTATCCCGGCTGAAAAAAGATTTTTAAGGGTCAAAGAGAAAAAACATGTTGTTATGAAAAATGGGGTAGTAACAGAAGATATATATTTTAAAGAAGTTGAAGAGATCAGAGAAGTAATAACTGAATTAATGCCGCAAGAAGAAGCACAGGATGTGCTTAAATATTTATGATCGTAAGTAAGGTTTATTCAAATTTTCCTGATTCACATGCCCTGACGAAAGACTCAGCCACTCTTTTAAGATCTTCCCATTCTTTGCGTATCTCTTCAGATTCCTTTAATGATATTTTTTTATCGTCGTTATAAGATTCAGAAATTTTAGCAAGGGTTTCAGAAAATTCCTTTATGATACACTGAATGTTTATCATGACCTTTGCTTCTATGTCAGCTCTATTGATCTTTGGGTTCTCAACGAAATATCCGTCGGCTAACTGACAGACCCAATTAATGATGTTCAGGTCCTGAGTTATCTCATAGATCGTTTTAATGCGGTCAAGAGGGTTGACTGTTCCGCTGGCATCTTTATATGATACTGCAGGGCTGGGATCCTCACACCATTTGTATATCAATGCAGTTGATATGTTAAATTGCGCTGCTACTTGTTTTATCCCGACCTTATCGATGGCTGCTTTAAGTACTTTATGCGATTCTTTCAAAATTACCTCCTTGTATCGATCTCAATTATTGTATTTGATCATGTAATAATTATAGGCTGAAAATACAGGCTAATGAAAAAAAATTTAGAAAATGTGAGATTGTTCTTTGAAGTTAGTAAGGTGTTTAGGAAAGGCATATTTGAGGCGCGTGATCTTTAAGAATGAGGAAGGTCTTAATTTATTAGAATGTTGTCGGAGTGGTTGACCAAATGCTTTCATATGGCTGAATATTGTATATTGTCGGCCTGAGGTCTCCAGAAGGCAAGATATCAATATTCAGGTCTTGAGTGAAACTGAAAGTAAAGGATTCTCCTCTTTCCTCAAGGTCCAAGATGTTCGCATTAAGATCAATACCACCAACATTGCTTGAGGCGCCTGCTATTTCTTTTTCACCGAATGCAACTGCAACAATATCATCGCTCGACATTTGAAAAATGTTTTCCAGATCTTGGTCAGCAGTGATCTGCCTGACACGTTCTTTTGCCACATTAATATCTTCGTTATGTCTCTGAGTATTCGGACCTAATTTTGCTAATAAATCCTGCGTTTGCTGAAGGCTGTAGCCTGCCAGGTCATCAGCAAGTCTTATATTCGATCTTTCATTAAATCTGAACTGTGCGGATTCTTTGTACATGCTGGACCTTGCTAACATTTTTGCCATCATTGTCGTACTTAGCTGTTCGTTATCGCCTACTATGTTAAGGGTTGAAGAGTTAACATCTGCAAGAACTTCCGGAGTGCCAAAAATAATATAGTTATCACCGACTTTTTCAATAGCTAGCTTGTTAATGCTCAAAGCAGAACCAGCGTCATTATTATTCATGATATTTTGAAAGACATAAGCATCGCCTATTAATGTGCCTGGCATCCAATCCAGGTGAGTAATCTCAGAATCTTCTGCAGTATAACCAAACTCAGAAAGTCTTTCAGCTAATCTTTTTTGAAAAATATTATAGCCCTCTTCATTGTACAACTGATAATCATCTTCTGAAGGTGTGTGTTCAATGACAATATCAATATCCGTTTGTTTTGGTAAAGTAGGCTTTTCTCCTCTGTTTAGCGTGCTTTGTTTTATTGCGACCGCAAAATCTCTTGCAGTGCCACCGGTCAAAACCATCTTTAATCCGAGTTCATCGGCAATGTCAAAAAGCAGCATTATTGCATCCGGGACAAATCTTGTTTGTTGCTCTTCTACGATAAGCTTTGAAAAACCTTTGGAGAATTGAGTGTCAGTATTAGGTAATTCGATCCCTAATATTGTTTCAGTCGTAGGGGCAGCATAAACTGCTTGGCTTTCTTGCGGAGTATTGTTTAACACTATGCTTGCACGAATTGCAGGCCCCGCGAAATTAGCTGTGGGATCTTCTTGGCGAGCAATTTCTTCTGGATTTTCAAGAGAATCTCCTAGAATTGAAACATCTACTCCGCCAGAGAAATATTTTCTTGGTATTATCTCTTGAGTTATAGGGTTATACTCTTCCTTGACAAAATTAAATACACCGTCTTTGAAAGCATTCATGTAAGTTGAATATATTTCCTGGGGGACACCCAAGTCTTTGCTTTGAATGCCAGATGTTTGTTCCCTGTCGGTATAGTATTGATTGATTAGGCTGTTTTTTACATTTCTTTTGTACCAGGATGCAAGTATCATGGAATGGTATATTTGACGCAAGTTGTAAAAAAGTTCGCCCTCATTAACCTCCCGTTCTATTTCAGGAATTAGTACATCGCGAATCAATTCTGTAGAAAGTTCCCGGACCTTATCAAGTTCTTTATCCGAAACTTCACCTACGCCATGATCTGTCCGGTTCTGATTAGCTTCGAGGGCAAGATAATCATCTTCGAGCATGACTTTAAGTTTTGCAGATCGAATAAAAATACTGTTATTCTGTATGTCTACAACAGCTTTTTCCGGAACTATCCATATTTTATGAAAGGTGTTTAAAGGGATATCCATTGTGCCATATTTTTCTATAAGGTTACCATATATGGTATCCCAGAACTTTTGTCCAAATTCAAGGTCTGGATGAAGCATTGATGAGCTTAGTTGCTTTAAAGTATAATCTTGCGCAAGAAGGTCATGTCCCATAGCCGTCCTGCCAAGAGTTGTAGGGATTATTCTGTTTTGTTCGTAAGGCGATAAATTAACCCACATTTCATCTTCAGGGATAGCAAGCGCTGAAAGAAAGTAATATGACAATTTGTCGATCGCAATTTTGAGATCGGTGTCATCAAGATAGTCCTCACCGCTATCAACAACAAAGTCAATTTGAAACGGATTGTTCTCTTGAAAGATCATTCCTTTTAAAAGAGGAGGATGATATGCAGTGCTTGGCTTAATAAGTGTGTTTGGTAAAAGTAGAGGGGTCGATACTTGAGCAACAGAGATATTATTGCATAATAATATTGAAGCAAAAACCAATATCTGAAAATACCTAAAGAATGTATTTTTCATAAATGCCTTAATATGTTTAATCCATTACTAATATTCTTCTCAATAAAAGTATAAATTATAATACGCATTTAGCCCAATAAAACGATAATTAGGCAGTATTATGGAATATAAGCTTATTTTTTATGTATTGAATTTCGATTTTATCGGAGGGTCACCATCTCTTAGGTTCTTTTGGAATGGCATTTTTTACATTTTCAAATGTATTTTCTTCGGGCCCTGTGGAACCAGTTTTGATATTGTTTGATAATAGCTGTTCTCTGAATATTGTAATGACTATAAGAACAATTGCTAGATTGATCTTTGCTATTAAACCGAAAAGATCAGAAACAGGGTTCCCTTTTTTAAGGATCTCAAAATCATTGACGTATATCGTTTCGCATGCGCCATCGCCTGTGTCTGTTCTGCTTGTGCTTGTGCCGCGTTCTGGCCCGCCATTTGTAGAATACTTGCTTAATAGCCCTTGGACCTTTATTTGGTCGCCGACTTTTGCCTTGCGTATTATTTTACGCACCTCATTGTTATTGCTTAAAAGATGATTGTTAGAAAGATTTTCATTTTTGAAAATGTCTTTCATTTCTTGCCAGGTTCTATGGCCTTTTGCTTTTATCGAGCAGAACCAGGTTGAATTCCTGAACGTCATGTTCTTATGGATCTCGTTTTTTATATTGTCTCCCCATATGACGCAAAGATCAGCTTCGTTAACGTGATCGCTATAAAAGACCTTATGCTGAAAG
>JAHJCZ010000150.1 GCA_018812705.1 Candidatus Omnitrophota bacterium | reverse complement strand
GTTTATTTTAGAAGATGAGTTATTAAAAAGTCTGAAGAAGGAAGAGGTTGAGAAGGATTTAGAATATTTCAATAATTTAACAGAGGAAGAGCAGCAATCAGCAAAAAATGTTGTTAATAACCTTAAAGATGTTTTGACATACTTAAAGCAGATAAAAAGTATAAAAAATGATCACTGAAGACATAATAAAATCTTATCTTTGGCGTGACGTAATAAGACGAGCGTTTTCTCCTTCAAGTTTGAGCGAACAAAACAGCTGGATGATCCAGTACTGTAAAAGTTTGAAAGATTTTTGGCAAATAGATAGTTATCCGCCCAACCCGTTTAATAATAATTTAATATCTGGAAGAATTCCATCAGAAAGAGATTTAGGGATTTCTTTTGACTATTGTATTTTTAATACATCAAAATTTAATATAAAATTTTTGTTTGATCCTAATGATACGATTGGAATAATGTGGACACATGATGTTGATGAAAATTATTTTTCTTTTCCCGAACAGGTATTTCTTGCGAAAGCTAATCTTGGAAAGGAGGCATTAAAGAGCAAGAATATTACAAAAAATTTAATGGAAGCAGTTGTTGATGGTCTGATTTGTCACCCCAAATCGCATCAGCATATTGATCATCCTGTGGATAGCCATACTATCCGTATTGGAGGAGGGATTGATAATCCTTATCTTTTTCTTTTTCACCTTAGATATCAATTGTGTCCGTTTAAAGAGATCAGGAATCAAGAACGAGAAAGACTTGTTAATCTATTTTTTGATGCAATAACTCAAAATTCTGTGGTTACGATTTCTAATCTAATGAAGTGCCCTCATAATGAAGTGGTTTCATAAACATATAATTTTAAGAGACAAATTATCTAAAGAATAGTGGTCGGCGCCCTAACTTTAAATAAATAGGGTTCGTTGTTACTTATTGGGACACTTGTAATATGGGCATTAAAAATAATTTAATAAAGATAATAGAAAAACATGGAAAAAAAATATATACAACCTAGTATCATAAACTATTCATTATTTAGAACTTTATTAGATGAGAAGGCGACTTTAAGATATTTCGGGATTTCTAAGGGAGCCGAATTATCTTTAAATGACATCAGCTCTAAGAAATCTACTAGAACATTTGTCATCGCTGAACCTGGCTTTGGTAAAACAAGATTATTGAAAGAAATTATTTCTTATGCATCAGTCATTTCTAAAGAAGGTATTTTTATTGAGCTTAAGAAGATTCTACCGAATCGAGCTATAGATGCATATATACAAGATAATCTTGCGGTGCTATTTAAGTCAAAAAAATTTATTCTTAAAAATAGTAAACAACTTGTGGTGTGTTTAGATGCTTTAGACGAAGTGAAAAGTTATGATTTTTCAGCGATTGTTGAATTAATTGAAGTTTTTTCAAAGAAATATTTCAACATATCTTTATTCGTGTCTTGTCGATATCATCATTTTTCAAAATATCAAAATTTGTTTGATACCTTCCAGTTTGATTTCTTACAAATACAACCTTTCACTAGAGAACAAGTTAAATCTTATCTTAACAATTCAAATATATCGGATCAAGATGTAGAACAAATGATTCGAATATTAACATCTAGGGGAAGGGATTTAATAATTCAGACGCCTCGTTATTTAGAGATGATAGCCAATTTTATCGGGAAAGAAGGAGCAGAAGTAGTAAGTAATTTGACTAAGGGAGAATTGTTTGAAAAGTTCATTTATCAAAAATTGGATCTAGAAAACAGAAAAAGTAAAAATAATGAAAGTGAACTCATAAAAAGAGTTTTGGAAAAGATCGCTCTTGTCATGGAGATATATCAAACAAATACTTTGAAAAAGGATGATTTGATTACAATTTTCGAGGATGTAAAGTCAAACCTAAATATTAGTTTTTTACATCAAGTGCCGATAAAGGATTTCCTGGATAGAACCGTCATAAAAGACAACATAGATGAGATTGAATTTGAAAATACAGAATTTCAAGAATTTCTTGCAGCTAAAGAAATTTTACGCTTAGGAAGGTCAGATCAGGTCGTTTTTGATCTTGCTGTAGATCAAGAGTTAAATGAAATATTCCCGTCTTGGTTTAATACTCTGTCATTTCTAATAGATTTAAATATTGACTTAATAAACCCAATATTTGAATTCACCAACAATCGTTTATCAGATCTTCAAGATGAAGCTTATCATAGGTTTCTAACAAGAGTGCATGTAGAACGTTTAAAGTTAGAAGAACGTAAGCGAATCTTTGAAGATGTATTCTCTTATTATCAAAAGGCAATGAATTGGATTCCATATGATGTCGCTGAAAATTTATCTTTTTATTTTGATATTTCGCAAAATATTATATTGAAAAAGGCGATTGTTGAAGCTGAATCAGAACCCAATTATTTTGTTAAAAATGGCAATGTCGCATTTATAATAGCTTTTTTGATTGAAAAGGAGATTTTTAATGATTCTCAGTTGAAATATTGGGAAGAGAAGTTAACACAATTTGCTAAGGATGCGAATACAAACGGTGTATTGCAACGACAGACACTTTTTGCTTTGGGGAAATTGAAAAATATAGAATTGCTAAAAAAGGTAGTTCATTTAAGAACGAGTTCAGATGATTTAATACTTCAAGAGTTTATGGAAGCTTGTGCAGAAATTAACCCTAATGATAAATTTTCTATTGATAGTTTTGTTATTGGGTGCAAACGGAGAGAAATTTACGCTAGATATGGCATATATCAGATAACGGAAAGGAAGGGGTTAAAACAGTTATTGGATTACTTTGTCAGCGATGATAAATTTTTAGATATGTTTTTTGATCAGGAAAGTATTTTTAAGGAAAAAGATAAAAAATTAATTGAGAATATAAAAAATAGATTTGATAAAAATATTCAAAAAAGTT
>JAHJCZ010000149.1 GCA_018812705.1 Candidatus Omnitrophota bacterium | reverse complement strand
ATTGCGTCAACAAAAAGATCTATCATTTTTTTATGAATAGTTTTAATTAATTATTGCAACAGCTCGACACCAACCTGCACCGGCATCCTTAACTCTTACAGGAAGGCATGAAACTGTAAACCCGAAGGGTATTGGAATTGCACTCAAATTTCCTAATCTTTCCATATGAGAATACTCCCTTTTTCTTCCCAGAAAATGACAAGGCCAGAGAATAGACTTGTCACGTGTCTCAAGAAATTCCTTAAACATCTCAAAACAAGGACGGTCTAATCCTATTGTATCAATACCCAACATCTTTACACCTTGGTCTAAGATATATTCCAAAGCTTGAGGCACCATTCCAACATATTCATTTACATATTTAGGTGTTCCTAAATCTTTATCACCACCCGTATTTAACAGAACTATATCCATCGGTTTCAATTTATATTTAATCTTATTTAAAGCCTTCTCGACTTCCTGCTTGGTTATAAGACTTGGATATGTTAAATGAGTAAAATCCAAAACCACTCCATCAGACAAACACCATTCAAGTGGCAGATCTTCAATTCGCTTTGATGGCTTACCTTCACAATTACTGCCAAAATGAAATGGCGCATCAACATGACTACCCATATGAACTGACGAATGAACAATTTCTAATGAAAGCAATTCCTTGTCGAGTATCTCCTCAGGCGTAACTAATCTTTCGCCTTGATCAAATCTTTCCTGACCATCTTTAAATTTCTTTTTCATCAGCACCCAATTAAAATGCTCAACCCCCTCAGAATGAGAAATCCTGTCAATAGTCGCAGCATGAGTTTCTTTCAATAAGTCATCAATTGGCAAACTAATATCAATTATTTGCATAACAAAATCCTTATAATACTATGAAATATTAAAAAAGGCCTCAAGCAAATGCAGATTCCAGCGACTTTTAAAAACATGTCTACCATCTGGAACCCTATTCTGCTCCTTTTTCTTTCAATATCTCAACAATTTCATTAAAAGACATAGTCTTTTTTAATTCCCCGTCGCCTAAATCAACACTAAGCCCCTTCTTTAACCCTACTGATATCTCAACCATTTCAGTAGAATCAACTCCAAATGCTTCATCAAGAGTAGCATCTGGTTGAATTTCTTCAGGACTAACATCTAATACTTGATTAAGGATTTCTTTCACTTTGTCTTCAACGGCCATTATCTGTTCCTCTCTTTTTAAGCATTTAGCGAATAGCATCTAATGATATTGTTTAAGTTAACAACTCTTATCCAAAGCCTAACCGCTACACGCCAACATCATCTTATGGTTTTTGTATAACTAAAACTGTATTAATGCCCCCTCTTCCTCGGCTTATAATAAGAGCATTATTAACTTCTTTCTTTAGAGCACTACCAACAACAAGGTTCAATTTGCACTCTGGATCAAGTTCTTCAACATTTATCGTTGGCGGGATAATACCATTTTCGATCACTAGACAAGCAATGATAGTATCAACCGCACCTGAAGCTCCCAACATATTCCCAAATATTGACTTTGGCGCTGAACATGGGATCGTAGAAGCTGATTCTCCAAAGGCCAAATTAATAGCTCTTGCTTCAGATAGATCACCTATCTGTGTTCCAACACCGTCCAAACTTATATAATCAATATCTTTTGGTTTTAAACCGGCGTTATTAAGTGCAGTTTTAATTGCATTTGATAATTCAATACCATCTTCTGATGGATCTATACGATCAACGCCATCAGTCGTTGTTGCATAACCAATAACATTTGCATAAACACGGGCATTTCTAGCTTTCACTTTTTCTTGCGACTCTAAAACTAAAATTCCGGCTCCTTCAGCTAGTGCAAATCCATCTCTTCGCTTGTCAAATGGCTTATAAGCTCGTCCCGGGTTTTCATTATTCTTTGTTAACATTCCAGAAGTTTGACAACACAACAAAGCATAAGGAGTTACAGGCGCCTCCATGCCTCCAGCAATAACAAAATCATCCTTACCTCTAGCAATAGTTCTTGCGCCATATCCAATTGCCATTAATGAACTAGCTCTATCAGAAACAACTGTTTTACTATAACCTTTGATTTGATACTTGATAGAAATTTGACCTTGCGGAGCTGCTGGGAACCATGCAGATGCGGCAAAAGGACTTACGCCTTCTCGTCCCTCAATATAAAGATCCCTAAGCTCTGTTTCGGCAAATAACCAGCCGCCAATAGCATTACCCATAAAAATACCACCACGATCTAAGTTCTCATTTGCAATATCTAATTTAGCATCATTAATTGCAAGTTCAGTACCGACTAAAGCCATATGAGAAAACACATCGATCTTCTTTAACAATCTCGAGGACACATTGCTATAAGCATCAAGTTCATGCACATGCCCAGCTATTCGAGATGTATATTTAGACGCATCGAATCTTTTAATAGCTTCAACAGCTGAACGTCCCTTTTTCAAATTCGACCAAAATCTCCTTGTATCTATTCCGCTTGGAGACACTATCCCTATTCCTGTTATTGCTATTTTTTCCATTTTGAATTCCCTATGATAATACTTAAGGGCAGGCCTTGCGTCCGCCCAATATTTTTAATATTCATTATTACGGACAACCGCAAGGGTCGTCCCTACAAAATTTCTACTCATATCTTTTTAACACCATTGCAGAATGTATTCCTGAAAATCCGCTAGATGTTTTTAATAAATAATTAACTTTCTTTTCTCTCTTAACATTAGGAACATAATCAAGGTCACATTCTGGGTCTGGCGTCTCCTGATTAATAGTCGGAGGTAAAATATTACGTTCCATTGTTAATGATGAGATAACCAGTTCTACACCATTTGCTCCAGCTAATGGATGGCCTATCATTGATTTCAATGATGTGATAGGAATATTGTATGCATGATCACCGAAGACCATTTTATAAGCATTTGTTTCAAAAACATCATTTTGTCTTGTCGAAGACCCATGCCCATTAATATAATCAATATCTTCCGGTTTAACACCAGCATCTTCAAGAGCCAATCGAATACATTTTGCTTTTGGCTCACCATTAGCCGGGAGATCTGTCATGTGATATGCATTATTTGTTGTTCCAAAACCAATGATCTCAGCATAAATACGAGCACCTCTTTTCTTGGCATGCTCTAATTCCTCAACAATAAGCAAACCTGCCCCTTCCGATATAACAAACCCGTTCCTTTTTGCATCAAAAGGACGAGAAGCTTTTTCAGGCTCATCATTTAACGTCGATAGAACATTAACTGTATCAAAACACCCGAAAGTCATAGGACAAATTGGCGCTTCACTTGCACCAGTGATCATGATATCTGTATCTCCATCCATAATTGTCTCATATGAAAAACCGACTGAATCCGTACCAGCTGTACATCCAGTTGATATTGTATTACATACTCCTTTTAGTCCATATTTTGCTGCAAGCTCAGAAGATGGAGTATTGAACATAGATGCATCATAAAGATCCGGCCTTACTATCGTCGGATCAATTGGGTTCTTTCCATTATCAGTAACAAGCGCGAACTCTTCTTCCATCCACTTTGTTCCACATATAGCATTAGCTAAAGACACTCCCATACGCCCTTTATTGATCTGAGACATATCCAATCCCGAATCTTTAACAGCTTCGGCACCCGCAACCATAGCAAACTGAACATACCTATCCATTCTAATTGCTTCTTCCTGAGACAATCCCTGTTCAATAGGATCAAAATCTCTGACCTGCGCAGCAATTTTTGTATTAAAAATAGACACGTCAAACTCAGTAACTTTCCTGATCGCAGAAACACCATTTATCATGCCCTCCCAGCATGCTTCTTTTCCAATTCCATTAGGAGCAACAACTCCGACCCCGGTGATAACGACTCTTCTTTTTGTCATAACTCTTTTCTTTCTTTTTTTATACTTTATCCAATTCAAATACTTTAATTAACTCGTCCGATACCATAAATTTCTTAGTTTTTTCAACTTCATGAACCAAGTCTACAACTTTCTCATTAAGAGGTGCTTTATCTCTCATTTGTTTTGCTAACTGTACAACCTCTCCGTTTATAAAATCAATTTCACTATCCTTGTTCCGCATAATACTTTGTAAAATAGATCCATATAAGGGTTCGTCGCTTAATTTTGTTAAAGTTTGATTAATTATACCTGAGGCTTGTTCAAAAGGAATAGAAACAAGACCCATTATTCTGTCTACTGGAAATGTCGGTAGCGACACCAATTCGATATTAGCCTTATTAACTATCGCAATACCTTCACGTAAAAGCAATATGCTCAATTTACAAAGATTCATGTCAGCAAAGGTTTCTTGCATTGATTTTCCAACTAATGCACATATACAGTTATTAAAATTAACAAATAGCTTTACCCATTTCATTCCAACAATATTGTTCGAAAAAACTACAGGGATGTCTGAGTTTAGCAGTTCAGCTATTTCATGCGTCTTTTTGTCTAGGGGAACATAAGGCCTACCAATGATCCAATCACCACTAAAATTGAAAGTTATATAGCCTGGTTTCACATATGTAGCGCCAAACATAACGACGCTGCTCAACATCTTTTCTTTTTCAAAATGAACACCCAAAATACTATCTGCCTGAACACCATTTTGTGTCGTCAAAACATAACAGTTCTCTAAATACTCATTGTTCTCCTGATAGGCATCTTCTAAATCTTGAGTTTTGGTCGCAAAGATTACCAGATCATATTCTTTATCAAGCTTCGTAAGGGCTTTGATCTTAATATTTTTTTCTCCGCCAAAACCTTTAACCGAAAGACCTTTTTCATTAATTACATCAGCATGCTCTTTTCGACTGATAAGGACAACTTCACGTCCTTGCTCGACTAAACAAGCTGCGACCAAAGACCCTATTGCTCCCCCACCAATTATTGCTATGTCCATATTATTGTTTTTCAGATTTCTTATAATCAAAATCTACATCTTCCATAAGCCTGATCATGATACTGTAGAATGTCTGAGGAACTTCACTAAAAAAAGCTTTTATAATATCTTCCTCCTCAACGAACTGAACTCCTCTTTCCTGAGCATTTTGTGGAGCCATCTTATCAACTACTTCTTGGGTTATCTGCCTATGAAAAAGAGGTATTTTACCTAACATTTTCTTATATTTTTCTTCTGCTTCTGGATTCCATTGCATTTATTCTTTCCTTTCTATACAAAACTTTCTTCACCAGCCGAAGCTTTCTCAAACTTAGCAAGATTTGACATAAAATCTTTCACGCAAAGCTTAACCAAATCATCATATTTACTTTCCATTATCCTGAATATTCTTTCTGGTCTAGAATAAAATTCCCTCATACACCATGACCCAAGTCTTCCGACTTGCTCTATGGTTAAATGCTTTGTAGGAATAACAGGATGATGGAAATCCCACTGTTTAAGATCTATATTGTTTGGATCAAACCAGTTCTTTTCTAATGCTTCTCTCCATAATGGCGAACCAGGGACTGGAGTCACATAATCTAATGCCATGATATCTGGATCGACATCATTAGCCACTTCAAAACGTTTCTTTATAGTTGCCTCATCATCATCTTCTAATCCAATAAGTACAGTTCCAACAGATGAAATATTTGCTTCTCGAAGAGCTTTAACTGTTTCTTTAATTTGCGCAAGTGTCACACCTTTACCTTGTTTGGCCAATTGTTCATCACTTTCCACTTCAATACCAACAAGCCCCATGAACAATCCCGCCTTATACATCAAAGGCATTATTTCTCTATGTTCCAACCAATCATCTGCACGCCCAAGGCATACCCACTTTATTTTATTACCTCGTGCTATTTTCATCTCACAGAATCTTCTGACATTCTCTTTATCAACGTTAAACGCATCATCCTGAATAACAACAACCTTAACTCCGTATCTTTTTTCTAAAAGGTCCATTTCATCAAGGATCTTCTCGTGAGATTTTCCTCTCCACGAAATATAATCTTGCTTTGCATTTCTCTCATCATACAAACTCCACTGATAACAGAATGTGCAAGCACCTGGACATCCACGAGATGTAAGCAATTCAGCAAACGGCTTCCAATAGGTATGTCCCACATATTTTTCCATAGGGAACAGGTCATATGCAGGCATAGGTAATGTGTTAAGGTCCAATATAAGATCCCGATGCGGTCCTCTCTGAACAGATCCATCATTGGCCCTAGATACAAGCCCTGGGATCTTAGTAAAATCTGGGTCTTTTTCACTTAAAGAATTTATAAGATCAGTGATCGTAAGCTCTCCTTCACCCATTGCAATAAAATCAATATCAGGATTCTGGACTAAAGTCTCTTTACAATATGCTGAATACCACAGCCCACCCATTAATATCTTTGTATCAGGCAATATCGCTTTGATCTTCTTAGCTGTTTCATTAAAATGCCAAATAACAGACAAGCCTCCTGTAGAATGCAAAAGATCACCAAAAATACAAATATCAGGATCCGCCTTTTTAATTTCTTCTAACATTTTTTCCTGAGACATCCCAAGAGCTTTAGCATCGATAACTTGAACATCAGCTACTTCTTTCTCTCTTAAATAAGCTGCTATCTGAGCATAATATTGATTCGGCGCCTTATGATCACCATGTGTAGCCCAAGAGCCCATCGGAGGTGTAACAAATAATACTTTCATCTTTTCTCCTGTTTATTAATAAAGCACAATCTTCTGAATTTTTTAAATATTTTAATAATGTTTGTCAAAATAAATAGCCAAATTGCCTTTGGGCTAGATAGTCAAAACCATGACGATACAAGAGGTTTTCCTCCTGGCGTCTTATCTGTGCAAATGTGTTTACACTGAGTATATTCCAGCAATCCCTCTAATCCTAGCTCTCGTCCAAATCCGCTTTGCTTATAACCACCAAAAGGCGCTTCATTGTAAAATCCTCCATATGTATTAACCCATACAGTTCCACAATGCAATTTTCTAGCAACAGAATTTGCCTTCTTCTCATCCTTTGTCCATACACAAGCAGCCAACCCATATTTAGAATCATTTGCGATCTTGATCGCTTCTTCCTCAGATGAAAATTTAATTACAGAAAGCACCGGGCCAAATATCTCTTCTTGTGCAATTGTCATAGAGTTATAAACATCGGCAAAAATAGCAGGCTCAAGATAAGCTCCACCTTTATACTCATCACCTTCGGGTACCTTACCTCCACAAATAAGCTTAGCCCCTTCTTTCACGCCTTTTTCAATGAAAGCTAAAACACTATCAACATGTCTTTTGCTGATCAATGGTCCAAAATCCGTCGAATAATCTATTGCATCTCCGATCTTCAAAGCTTTTGTTTTCACAACAAGCTTCTCTAAAAATTCATCGTATATTTTGTCACTTAGGATCAATCTTGATCCTGCAGTACACATTTGTCCTTGATTCATAAAAATAGCAGACATCGTTCCACCAATTGCCGCTTCGATATCACAATCTTCAAGAACGATATTAGGAGACTTGCCGCCAAGCTCAAGTGTTAGGCGTTTAGTATTCGAAGCCGCCTGCCTCATAACATCTTGGCCTGTTTTTGTACCACCAGTGAAACTAAACTTATCCACATCTGGACTTGATGCTAACATCCCGGCGACATCGTGATCTTTTGTTGCAACAATATTCAAAACACCCTCTGGCAGCTCTGCTTTTTTTGCCATTTCTGCCAATTTCATTACAGATGCACATCCCTGTGATGATGGCTTTAAAACTACTGTATTTCCTGCGATCAAAGCAGGGGCTATTTTCCAGGCAGCCATTATTAATGGGTAATTCCAAGGAATAGTACATCCAACAACACCAATGGGGTCACGAACAATAACACTTTTCACAGGATGATCAATTTTGTTTTCTTTGTCAGACAAAGCTTCTTCTATTTTAGAAAAGTATTCAAACGTATCAGCTGCGGTAGGCACATCAATGAATGTCGTTTGTTTAGTCGTTTTACCTATATCTTTACATTCAATATCAGCAAGTTCTTTAGCATTTTCTCGAATAAGATCAGCTATTCTTTTTAAATATCTGCCTCTTGCCTCCAAAGATAGCTCCGACCATATACCGCTATCAAAAGCCTTTCGAGCAGCTTTTATAGCACTTGACATATCTTCTTGGTTCGCATCAGCAATTTGACAATAAACTTCTCCCGTAGAAGGATTTAAACTATCAAAAAACCCCCCGCTCTGAGAACTAACTAATTCACCATTTATATATAATAAAAATTTATTCATTTTTGTAATGCTTATTTTGAAGTAAGACCATTTTGACATTTCAGTTAAATGCTCGTCGATCAGCACTCAATACTATTCTATTGGGACTCCTGTCCATAGCTCGAAAACCCTGCTACAAGGCGCGTACCATTTGGATATCTTTGCAAAATCCCCGCGCAAATTCATTTTTTTCTGGGTTGTCGCAACAAAAGGATCGATCTGGCTAGTAAATACTGCACGCCAAATTGACTCTGTCGCAGTGATAAGAAATTCTGCATTTTCATTACTGGACACATCAACGATCTTTCCCTTTTCAAAATTGAAACTAAAAACCTTACCAGTCTCCGCCAACTTAACAGCTAGCTCCATTGTCATATCTGTCTTGTCTCCAAGAACCCCCATTTGAGGATCTTCATTCACTAGTTTAACAATGGCATTAATCTGTTCCTGAGAGAACAAATCATACGTATCAGATATTTTCTTTTCTACCTTAGACGCTTCTTTAACTTTTATTTCAGTATTATTTGTTATGCCGCATTTATATAATCTAGAAACCGCATCCACTTTTATTGCATTTTCAAGACCTTGAACTAATAAGAAACAATCAAAAAGATCTCGCCCCATTGCAAGAGCACCATGATTTTTTAACACAACAATGTTGTTTCCTTTTAATTCATCAATAACAGGCTCGAACTCAGTTACCGCAGGCGTATCTTGCCGAATAGACCTGACTTCCCCTAAAAACAACTTTGTCTCAAGTATCCTTGAATTAAATTTGTCATTCTCTAAAAAATAGCCATTAACATATGTAGTATGTGTATGAATAACTGCCTGGGTATCTGCAAAATTCTTATAGATCTCAGTGTGAAGGGTATTTTCAGTTGAAACTGACCCTTCATCGATCAATTCGCCATTAACCTTCATCAACAAAATATCTTCTTCTTTTAATAAACCTAGACAAGTTCTTGTTGCCGTTAAAAGTATCGTGCTTTCATCAACTCTAACACTTATATTGCCATTTAAACCACTTGCAAGTTCTTTATCCCAAAGCAGACGGCCTATGGCAATAACATCTTTTTTTAATTTATTTATTTTCTCCTGATCCATCTCTCTCCTTAAAAATGTGTCCAGGCACATGCTCGAACAAAGGCACATACCCTCTAGTTCCTTTTGCAGCTATTTTAACACCGTTAAAAGCCGTTATTTCTTTTTCATCACCCATCAATTTATTCTTTCCTTTTTCCGCCTTTTCTCCTGGGTAACAATAAACCGGGATATCATGCTTCTTTGCAAGAACCCCTAATATGGATGACCCTATATAGCACAAAGCACCTCTGTTATGAATTGTTTCATATGCAAGCCAAACTTCCTTGACCATATTTTTATAAAATAAAAATCCAGCCATGTTGTCAGCGATAATAGTTGGGGTAATCCCTCTTTTTAACAAATGAGTACTTGCAACTTTTGCAGCCTGCAAGCTAGGGCGCCCTTCCATAACAAATACTTTTTCAGGGCCTCTTTCTTGGAGCATATCAAAAAATGTTTTTTCAAAAACCCCGTGAAGCAGAACAACGCTTCCTTCCATAAGTTTTAGATCTTCATCTGTTATTATTTTTTTACTCATTTTCATTAACACCTATAGGAATTGTTTTAGTAATAAGTGCGTGAGGAACCACATCAAATCCAGGATAAAATCCATCCACTCTCCCCCTAAACACTTTTTTACCTTCGAATTTCAATAATTCATCAGCTTTTCTTATTTCAATAGGAATATCTCTTCCAGAACGTATTTTATCTGACGGCTGAGTAAGAACATACATAGGCACGCCAAAGTGTTCTGCTACAACAGCGATCTGATAAGTCCCGATCTTATTAGCAAAATCCCCATTTGCACAAGATCTATCAGAACCGACGATAACCTTGTTAACCAATCCATCTGACATCAAAGATCCTACTGCATTGTCAGCTACAAGTGTTACCTTCACTCCCATTTCAGACAGTTCCCAGCAAGTCAGCTTAGCTCCTTGAAAATACGGCCTTGTTTCAGTAGCAAAAATATGGATATCTTTTTTTTCCTTCAGGCAAATATTTGCTGCCATAGCAAGTTCACCGCTAACATTACAGTGAGTTAATATGCAATCTCCATCTTGTATAACTTCTGCAATATGCCCAACTCGTCCCAGCCTCTTGGCTCTTATACTTTCTAAATAACCTTCAGTATTTTTTTTAACAAATGTCTTAATATCTAATCCGCTATCAATGGCCATAATTGCCCAGCGAACAATAATGCCAGTTACTTCTGAAAAAGGAAATGTCGGCCTGCTTTTATTCAAGTCATGCGCAATTTTCCTTATTTTATTTAAAACTTTCTCTTGCGATTTAAAGTCAGTTTTCTTGGAAACTTTGACTTTTTCCAATTCCATAAGAAAAGTATATAAAACTACAAGAAACTGCCCAAAGGCTCTTGTCTTCATATTATGAATCACATCGACTGCACCCTTAAGAGTCTTTATCTTGATATAATGCAGCTTCTTTGGTACCTGGGTCTCATCGAGAACTGACATAACTCCGCCCTTTAAGCTAGCCGGCCAAAATAATGGGGATTCCTTTATTTTCGTCATTTTTTATTTTCCTTCTAACCTTTTAATCGTGTCAAAAGCAACTTGAATCATTGTTGATTCAGCCATATAATAATCCGTGTTCATAAATCCCATCTCGCCGGTAATAACATTGTCGCTTACTGCCATAATAACAGCAGCAGGAATATTATAGGTTTGGCAAATAGTTAAGAACGCAGCTGAAACCATATCGGCAGCAATAGCCCCTTGATCAACAGCCTTTCCAACATGCTCTCTTGTCTCTCTTAATAGAGCATCTGTCGTCCAGCAAGGCCCAACAATAACATTATTTATCATTGAGTTTGCTTTAGCTGTTTCGACTAAAGCATCTGACAATTTTTTATCTGCTGTTGGAACAAAATCATCATCAACATAATACTGCGTTACACCTTCACCTTTGATAGCCGTTGTTACTACAACAATGTCACCAACCTTAATATCTTCTCTCAAGGCACCGCAACTTCCCAATCTGATCATCGCGCCAACTTGTGCATTACACATTATTTCAGTTGTAATCGATGTATCAGCTGCAAATCTTCCACCATTAATAGTGGTAATTTTTATATCCTCAAAAGTTCCAGTATGCATTGTATATTCCATAAAACTGAAATTTTTAACAGGATCTTTCAGTTTATTAGCAATAGCTTCCATTCTTTCTTTAGGCCCAGGAACAAGCGCATACTTACCTAGATCGCCCGGCCTTAATTGAACCATCTCCATTAAATCTTGTCCTGTCATATGGATCTCTTTTTTCATCATTATCCCTTCCTCAAACTTTCTTTATCAATTTTGCCTGCTCTATTTTTAGGAAGCTCTTCTCTAAGCTCAACAACTTGAGGAACTTTAAAATTTGCTAAATGCTGACGTGCAAAATAGCGAATATCCTCTGCTTTCAAAGAAGAGTTCTCTCTCAAAACAACAAATGCTTTAACAACCTCGCCTTTCATTGCATCAGACATACCAATAACCGCAACTTCTGCGACTTCATCATGCTTATACAATGCACTTTCAACTTCCGGCTCAAAAACGATCTGACCCCCGACCTTGATCATTTCCTTTTTTCTTCCAACTATGTACAAATAACCATTCTCATCAAATCGACCTAGATCGCCTGTATGCAAACCTTCTGATCTTAAAACACTTTTAGTTAACTCCGGATCCTTATAATACTCTTTCATAACTATCCACCCTGATATAACGAGCTCTCCTACTTCACCATTTGGAACAACATTGCCTTCGTCATCAAGGATCTTTATTGTGCAATGCGGAGCTGGCTTGCCAATACTTGCAATATTATCACTGTCCATAGGCGTTACTGTGTTCGGAGGACATGTTTCTGTCATTCCCCACCCATTTAACAGCTTTGCATTTGGACAATATTTATGAAACCTTTCCATTATTTCTGGTGAGCTTGGCGCTCCAAAAACAACGACCCAACGTAATGATGAAAGGCCAAATCGTTCAATCTCCTTAAGTGTTAATATTGCGTTATACATTTGAGGAACAATATGAAAACATGTAACTTTATATCTATCGATCAATCCTAGAAACTCAAAAGGATTGAACCTATCCATCAAAATAACTGTAATACCGAAAAGGATACAGTTCTGTACATATATAAAACCACCAATATGGCTCAAAGGTATTGCAGCCAATTTAATATCACTTTCATTAAGATCAACAAAATGATCCATAGCTGCAGGAGAACCTTCAAGATGCTTATACGTCAACAAGATACCTTTTGGTTTGCCTGTTGTCCCCGATGTATACATAATAAGACAAGGATCATCATCGCTAATAACTGCTTCTTCTAATTCATTGCTGGCATTAGCAATTATTGCGCAAAATTGATCTGTTCCTTCTATATCTGAACAGCACAAAATAATTTCTTCCAAACTCGATAGATCATTTTTTATCGCATTAAGGTCAATAACAGGTTTTGGCCTTGCAATTAAAACTTTTGCTTCGGAGTGGTCAAGGCACGATACAAGCTCATCTGTTTTCAACATATAATCTAGAGGAACAACAACTGCTCCTATACAAAAACATGCTAAATATGAATAAACATATTCAATACAATTTGGCAAATAAATAGCAACCTTAACTCCCTTTGAAACTCCCTT
Organism: Candidatus Omnitrophota bacterium; assembly: GCA_018812705.1. Taxonomy (GTDB): domain Bacteria; phylum Omnitrophota; class Gorgyraeia; order Zapsychrales; family Zapsychraceae; genus Zapsychrus_A. The sequence goes on along the minus strand of JAHJCZ010000149.1, from coordinate 7,427 downwards.
AACTTTCAAAACATTTGCAAATTTCAAAACATTGCTATTAAGTTCACTAAAGGTAACCTTCTGCTCTTTAAAAATAATTGCTGGTTTGTCACCAAATTCTACAGACTTATTTTGTAAGATTTTTCTTATTTCCATCTCGCACCACTAATATTAATAATTAATTTATTGTTGTGAAATAATCAAGTTTGACTAGTAAAATTTTACTAGTTTGATTTTAATAGAAGAAATGTAATTGTCAAGCAGTATGTAAATAATTTTTTTGCAGGAAAAAATACTGATATTTAGTCATTTTTCACTTAATTTTTAGTTAATTCCTCCTAAATCTAGCATTTATCCTCTTTTTCACAAAAAACCATAGCAATAAGACAAAAGACATTAACCAAAACGACGGGGCGGGAGTATTAAAATCATCTTCAGCTTCCAAATCATCTTCAAATTCCAAACCGGCTGAAGCATTCAATCTTTGCTTTTCTTTAAGCTCAAGAGTTTTCCACTGCGAACTTCTTTCAACCACTATATATGATGTCGATGGGATCATTAACCCCAACTCTCTACTTTTCTCAACTAATGTTTTAAGCTTTTCATTTTCTAATGATGGATTATGCAAAAGCTTATAATTATCGATCATCAAATCAACTCCCTGGGCATAAACCATGTCATTTGAATTTTCCACATCAACATTAACAAATTTATTTTCATCATTAACATATACCAAAACAGCTCCCTGTCCTACACCATCAAAAAATGTTGTTTGCATCATATTCTCAGCATATGGAATAACTTTAACCTTTTTCCCGATCCTTAGAGCAACAACATTCTCGGATTTACCGCTCACCTTATCTTCCCAAAGTTCCTTTTCAGAAATTTCATACCCGCTGCCTGAAACATATGCAATGTTACTTTCAGGAACTATTTCAGAAAAATACTCTAGACCATTTATCTCCATCATACTGTTCTTATCACTAGCTACAATGACAAATACAGGATACCTTTTAAATTCAAGTTTATCTGCGTCCATCATATTGTTCATATATTTTATCAATTCTCTCTTTATAGCTGTACTTGCATCAAAACCACCTTCCGCTGGAAATGATGCCCCCTCGATAACCTCTCTTATTCTTTCTGCTTTTCTAAGGTCAATATATTCATCCCCTATGGTTTCACTTCTATAATTTGCCAAAGTGATCTTACAGTCACTACTATTCTTGAATTTTGAAGCAATAACACCAATTCTTGCGATGTATTCTCTTCTTTTATTTTCAGCACTTTTTGACGAATCAATTATAAAGTGTAAATAAGGGTCTCTTTTAAAGCTTGGCATTGTCTTAATTCCCTCACTAGAAATAGCGACGTATGCATTGCCACTTGCGCTAATACCCTTTACAACTAGGTCTTTGGTGGTATTTTCGCTTGCCTGATTTAAAAGAATTTCCCTTTCTCCAAATTTAACAACTGGTGACATATTAACTGGATACATAAATTCAATCTCAGCCACTCTTTCTTCTCCAGAATTAAAAGGGTAGACATTGAATTCAACTTTGTTCGGTGTTTCATATGATAGAATTCCCGGATCCCTAACCGTAAAATCCCTTATCATGTGATAAACCCACAATGCAGTTTTTCTATCAAAGATCTTAGCAGGAACCATTTCATCGCCCATTTTAAGTGACAAACTCTTAATAAAGACTCCTTTGGGAAGAATAATATTTTCTGCAAATTCAGCATTAAAGCTCGAGCCAATATTCTTCATTTCAATGGTCAATTTTGACTCTGAATGATCAATGCCTGCAATTGACTCTACTTTAGTAGAGGCCTGAACATTTCTTTCAGGCAAATTGGCTCTTCTATCAGAAGTCCCTGAACGTCTAAAGCCGCCTCTTCTTCTTGATCTTCCATAATAAAACGAATCATAATATGGTGGCATTTCTTCTCCAGCAAACAATTGATACATATGTTTTATTTTTGAATCTGGTAAAACCATATCATCAAAAACCATTCGCTTATACATGCCAGAAAGAAATGGCATATACGCTCCCTCTTTTATTTTTCTCATTTCAAGCAAAATACCTTTTGCTTGATACGGAGAAATTTCACATTTTTTTTCATCGCTATAGTCAGGCGCATAAACATAATCAAGGATATTTTTAAGCGCTGCTCTATCATAAATATTTTTATATAAAACACTGGCTGGTAAAATAGACAGGCAGATGAACCCAACAGTAAAAACAAACACTGGCGAACTTACTTTTAAACATGCATTAACATCCCCATACAATCTTTTTGTATGCAGCAGAAATAATGCAACAGGAACAAGAAAAAGAAATCCTGAACCAATTGCGAACATCGCAGGCAATGCTAATGGTAAAAATGGAAGAAAGACAATAAAGACATAAAACGTAAATGGAAAGGTTAGGCTTCTGGCACAAAGCATGATCTTTGTGCCCGTCTTATCATCCACACAAGGTATGATCACGATCAATCCATTTATAACGGTCAAAACATAAACCCATGTTGATTGAAAATCAGCTGGTATAGGGATCACCTTATTTAACAACAGTCCTGCAACAGGCCCGATCAATGCAATAATAATTGCAAATATCATTTTAGCCACATCACCTTTTGTTGAAATAAAATTGTAAGACAGAACTAAAGTGCGTATAAATCCAAAGAATATCATTACGGTAGTAACAATAAAGAACGCGACCACCACATACTGGGGAAGATAGATCATGAACCTATTGCTCATTAATCCCATAAAAAGAATAAAAAAGAAATAATAGCAGACAGGACCTAAAATCGCGATAAGAACACTGATCCCGAAGTCATAAGGCAGTTTAAGCTTAGAATCAAAACATGCAATTCTTAAGCCAGCATAGAACAAGCCAGGCATTATAAGAATGAACTGATATAGAACAAGATTGCTCTGATTCAATACCCAAGGTTCAATACCGTTCGGAACAACCTGCCATGAATTGTTGCAAAAATACCATAAATAACCTATATGACTAAGTAACAGGATCGGACTCCAACCCCAATTAAGCTGACTCTTTTGCAACTTTGATACTAACCAAGCAATAAAACCTATTCCCACGATAATAACCTCAAACCAGAAAACAGTATAAGCTAAATATAAGTTTTCAGGTTTTACCTCTTCGCTAATTATCCAAAATGATCTCAAATTTATTAAAATAAGAAGAAGTTGAGGCAATATCAAAACCCACCAAAGCATGTGAGGTTTTTTAAAATATGCCGGAAGCAGCGGCCTACTAAAGGATTCGTTCATTGCTATATTTCCTTTCAAATAAAAATGATAATAACATGATCGTCGACAAGAAGACAACGATCCCTACCGCATGATGGACCATCAACTGATAATCAGCAGGTAGTATAACTTTACATATCCTATCAATTCTATAAGCACAAATTATGCGAAATCCATTTGTTATGATTGCAACAGAATAACAAAACAGAACACCTAATAAAATCAAACTAACTGCTTTTCTTCGCGAAACGACCTTTAATGTTTTATGCAGATAAATAGCTATTAATATGCAGAAAAATCCATATCCTGTGCACCCAGAGGTAATATTGATAACATTTCTAGACAGAGGTATAACTAGCATATTGTCCTGCCCCACGACAAAACTGCTCCCAAAAAAGAAAGAAGCTATCCATGCTGAAGGATATGCAAACATTCTGTATAGTTGCACAGGGAAAACGGTCTGAACTTGATACAATGTGACCGCAATTCCCATAAAAACAAACACACCAATATTTTTTCTTAAAACTTCCATAATGTTCAAAACCCTCATTTTAAAGCCCACAATCATTATGACCAACACGTTTTCACTCCCTCCCGGGATGGGAATGAAACAACACCATCCTATTTTTGCAATAAGATCGTGTAACTTGTCAATCCACCTGCGACTAAAACAGCGCCTGCTATAAAAGGCAAACTAGCAGCTGCAATCACATAGATTGATGTGCTCATAATATATGGAACGCAAAGGATCATTCCATACCCTCCAGCTACAAATGAAAATATTGCAGTAGCTTTACAAAGAGACACGATGGCTTTTGGGGTCATAATAATTCCTCCTTTCTATTCTTAATTAAATCATTATTCCTAATTCTTTATCACAGTACCTGGCATAAGTAATATTCAACATAATGATTCCTGCAACAAAAGAAGCTATCGCACAAACAATAATTGTCACAGCATCAAAAGCTGACAGCTCCATCAGGATCATTGTTAACAAACATAAACACATTCCATTAAAAATAACTGTTTTAGCTTTTGAGCATGAACTCATATAGGATATCCACGCCATTATCAAGTAGCCATACGTGCCTGTAAAAAACAAATAGCTCCAAAACTTTACAGTAGTCAATATCTCAGCATTTAACACCAAGCTTGAAATAACAGCAAAATATACAACAAAAAGCATCCAGAATAAAACTAGATCACGGAAGAAACTATATCCCTTTTCTAAAATAAAAGTCTTTTTATCAATAGGCTTTAATGAATCATATTCCCAATACATCATTTTCTTATAATTAGCACCTAAAGCAATCAAAACTGGCGCAATAGAAAGCAATAAGAAGTTAGAATAAGCATTAGCAAAAAACTCATTTGCAAATTGAAAAGCATTCAAGAAATAAACAAATACTGGTGTACCGATAGCTATCAAGATCCAGGCACTCTTCAAATCTCTGTATTCTGCGATATCCCAGTGAATAGAGCGCATTAGTGTACTTTTAGCTCTAGGATATTTTGAATATACATCTAAAGCTCTCTTACTCTTAAATATATGTTTGAAAGGATTAAAAATGCTATAAACTAAATTTGAAGCCTTTATCTGATTCTTAAGCAAAGCTTTTTCTGTCCATGATAAAAGAAATGGATATTCAAAACTATCCTCTTTTATTTTCATCAGCCTAATAACCATAAAAACAAGCAAACTGATAATTGCTGTTACAATATAGATATTATAATGCGTAGTATTGCTTAGTTGCTCAACAAAAGCAAAGGACTCTCCCGAAATAAGAAGACAGATCAAATACGCAAAAACAAGAACTGCTCCGATAGATAAAAAACCTAAATATACAATAAAAACAGCCATAAAAAGGCAAGTAGTATGAACTCCGAACAATGCAGCTGATGAAATCTCAAAATTAACTTTCGTACCTATTTCCCACATCCAAACAACCATTACTAAGAACACAAAAACCAAAAAAGCTACAACCAAGTGAGGCGCTCTATAGCCTGGCAATATCGATGCACGATGATTTGCAAATTGACGTTTCAAGACCAAGCCTAACATAAAACATAACCAAAGGCTGAACACAAACTGAACTGTAAACATTTCATTTGCATAAAACCCTAATCTCATTTTTATAAATAACTTAGATATTATTGATGAAGCTATAAATCCAAGTAACAGCATTAAAAATGCCGGATTCCTTATAGATACTAATAGGATTTGTACATATTTTCTCATCTGTTTAACTCCAAAAATATCTCTTCCAAATTCAAATTCTCGACGCTTACCTCTCCTTTATATTTATCTTCCAATTCCTTTTTCATTCTTTCATTAAAACCACGCACAGAAATAACTGCTTCATTATTTAATATTTCACAGCTTAAAACACCTTCAACATCAATATTCCCTGTTATTGGATCGCTTGAAGTCACTTTCAAACGTTTCACTTCATCTTTCAATTCATCTAGCTCACCACAAAAATCAATCTTTCCATCTTTTAGCAATGCCACTCTATCAGCAACCCTTTCGAGATCTGTAGTGATATGCGTTGAAAAAAACACAGTGCATTCTCTGTCAGCAACTAAATCCAATATCATTTTTATAAACTGTCTTCTAGCCGTTGGATCAAGACTTGCAACCGGTTCATCAAAAACTAATAATTCCGGCTTATGTCCTAATGACAAGATTATTGAAAGTTTTTGTACCTGTCCTTCAGACATCAATCCAACTTTATCTGTATCTTTTAATTCCCAAGCTGACACTAATTTATTAACAAGTTCAACATCCCAATCAGAATAGAACGATGCTGTATAATTTATCGCCTGTCTAACTGTCAACCAGGGATATATCCTATCGGACTGAGGAACATAACCTAGTTTTTCTTTAGTTTCATTTTTTAACTTTAATGGATTATCTCCTATAGTAACTACATCCCCTTTATGCGGTTTAAGAAGTCCTAGCAAACATTTAATTAAGGTAGTCTTGCCAGATCCATTTTTTCCTAGAAGACCAAAAACAGATCCTTTGGGAACATTTAGTGTCAGGCCATTTAGCACTATTTTTCCATTAAAACTCTTTGAAACATTTTTAACTTCAACGATATGATCACTCATTGCCAATCTCCTTTAGAAGCGATTTTAACATTTCAATAATTCTATTTGGCCTTAATGACAATTGCTTTGATTTAGCAACAACTTCATTCAATAGAGGCATTATTTCATTTTCCATTTGCTCTAAACTTTCACCTGGGAGATCAGATTCCTTTACTTTCATTCCCTGTCCTCTAACAAATTCAAGAACCCCTTCCTTCTCTAGTAATGAGTAGGCCTTTGATGCAGTCATGGGGTTAATCTCTAATTCAGTCGCAACTTGCCTTACAGATGGGAGGAATTCACCTTTTGGAAGCTTTTTTGTAGCTATTAATATCTTGACTTGATCAATAATCTGTCTGTATATAGGAACGCCTGATGTTGTCGCTATCTGAAAATAATATTTCGCTTTTGATTCCATTTCCTATTCTTTTCCTTTCATTGCATACTTGTGTATTAGAAGTATAATACACTGATACACCCATGTCAAGACTAATAATACAATAAAATCAAATTTTTGAATTTACTTGATTGCTTTTTCAATCTTTTTTTCAATTTTTCTTTTTATAAAACTAGGAATGACACCTGTTGCAGCTTCTTTAAAGTCTGACTGCATCCACTGAAAATTTATGTTGCTTAAGCCTCCCAATAACCGAAAATCAAATGCAACAAGCTGACGATCATCCTTTATTCTCTTTAATAATGATCTGAATCGCTTTGATTCCTTCATCATATCCTTATCAAATCCTAATCTAAACTCGCTTGAAACATTAGAATATTCTCCAAGCTTAAAATAGCCATCAAGATTGATCTTTTTTGAATCAAGATTTACATCATATATATCAAAATTTTTATCATTAATTATAAATTTAAGAACAACATCATACCCCTCTACAGACCTGACTGAAGACAGATCAAAATACTCAGACAACCAATCTAAAAAGACAGTGTTTGTTAAAAAACCATCATGAATGTCAATATCTCCTCTAATATCAAGCTTTGGATAATTAGTCAAAATTATGTTTGAATTTACCTTTCCTTCTAATTTAGAAAAATCATAACTCAGGCCCTCTAT
>JAHJCZ010000013.1 GCA_018812705.1 Candidatus Omnitrophota bacterium | reverse complement strand
TTGAAAAAAAGAAGAAAAACGGTCTTGTAAGAATATTTGCAATAAATGAGTTTATAATGGATATTGATAACGGTAGTGGCTTTGGAGGACGAAAATCTTTTGTAATATCCTTTGCATACCTGAAGATATTGCTGTCAGAAGTGCATAACATGCCTCCTCCAAAAGCGCAAATTGCTTTTGCTTTACCAAAACTAAAAATGCTGGCATCGCCAAAGCTCCCGACTTTCTTTCCTTGAAAGCTTGCTCCGGCCGCCATGGCACAATCCTCAATTATTGCGATATCGTGCTCTTGCTTTATTTTTAAATACTCTTTCATATTGCAGGGCTGTCCCCACATATGAGTTAGTATCAATAATTTCGTATTATCAGTAACTGCCTTCCTGACCAGATCCGGATTTGTATTATGAGTAAGAACGTCAATGTCAACAAAGACAGGTTTTAAATTGAACGATTTAAGGACTGTAAAAATACTCTGATGAGTAAAAGGAGTGATGATGACCTCAGAGCCTTTTGGGAAGTTGTAGTATTTTAATAGAACATAAAGTCCTAAACGTGCTGAAGGCATGGATATTGCATGCAATGTTCCGACATGATCACAAAACATATTTTCGAACTTTTCGATATATTTTGACCTTTTAGGTTTTGATTCAAATAAAAAAGAAATTATTATTTTAAAATCAAATATTGTTAGATCGACTGAATGTCTTGGATATGCTTTAAACATTTAATTATTATTGATCCTGTTTTTGGAATGAATTTTGTTTAGATGCCTTTTTTCCAAGCTCATGTTGTAGAGCCCGTCACTTCCAATGTTGACTAATGATTCTGTCTCTTCGGAGGGCGCAATAATCTCATTTTGACAATTTTGAACAATGCTCTCGTCAAATTTATATGGATCGCAGCCAGTGGAAAAGCTGACAGAGAAGAATTTATTTCCTTTTAAGTATTTATTAGTTTTGAAAAAGTATGAAATGCTTTTGATCAAAATTTCTTTAATAATAAAAACAGATCTAATATTTAAAAAAAGGCTGAAAATTGCAATTGACAAATATATCGAAGATAATGCCCCGCTACTTTTATAAGCCTTAGCATATTTATTTAGCCAGGGTTCTGCTAATTCAAAATTTAAAAAACGATCTATAGGTTTGTAGGATTCCTTTACTCTGACAAATAAGTAAGATTGATTATAAAAACACCACTTATGCTTTAGAAATGCCTTGATCGCTAAATGAAGCTTTTGAAATATATAAACATTATTTTTGTTTATTATATTATTGGTTTGTTTTTCTAGAAGATCAACGATCTCATCGGGCATAATATATTTGTCATCTGACCAACCCCGTGCTCCGCCTAAAAAACAAATGGTAAAAAAATTAACACCATTGATAAAATCATTTTTTGCAGCAAAATCAATAAGTTCACTTATCGCATCTTCATTCAAATTTCTTGCAATAGTAGCATTGAATGTTGTTTGAATTTTCATGCTGCGAAGATTCTCAATGACCTCTAGTTTCGCGTCTAAGTAATCCTTCCTGCGTAATTCTTTATATGCCTGTCGGTTGAATCCGTCAAATTGCAAATTGACTCTGTCTAGGCCAGCGTCAGCTAATTTCTTTAAATATTGAATGTCGGTTAATTTTAGTCCGTTAGTATTGATAGTAACTGCTTTTCCGTGTTTTTTTAATGTTTTAATTATTTCTGCAAGATCATCTCTACAAGTAGGTTCACCACCAGAGATTATATAAAAATTTTGACTGTGTTCGGTTATAAAATCTTCTATATCAGCGCAAGTAGGCTCTGAATATTGCATTTCATGATTTTGGCCGCCAAAACAGCATATAGTACAATCAATATTGCACCGATAAGTAGGCCATAGCTCGTACTCGGGAACAGTAGCTTTATTGTTGCTTATAGCAAAATAGAATTGGTCTAATTCTTTATAAAGCTTAGGTGTTCTTGAAAGGAGAATATCGAAATTGCCGTGATCTTTGCAGGACTTTTGTAAAAAAATACAACTATCTTTTTCGATCAGACAGGCATCAATTTGCTCTAAACACTTAGGGCAAACACTTTTAGTTGTTCTTAATATTGTATCGTTCATATAAGTTGAAATTATTATTTGCTAAGAGGTTTCATTTAGCACTTCATTAAGTGCATGAAAATAATTATAATCCCAATCCCTCGC
>JAHJCZ010000148.1 GCA_018812705.1 Candidatus Omnitrophota bacterium | reverse complement strand
TGGCTCCCAAAAAGATATAACTCTCCAAAAAGTCGCAGAGCATCAGCTGCTTCATGATGCGCTTCATGACAATCTTACAGGATTAGCTAATAGAGCATTGTTTTTTGATATATTGGCTTTTTTTATTGAACGCGCAAAAAGAATAAAAGATTATAAGTATGCAGTCGTGTTTATGGATTTAGATCGATTTAAGGTCATTAATGATAGTTTGGGTCATTTGTTTGGAGATCAGCTGCTTATTCAAATAGCCGAGATTTTGAAGAAGAATATGAGAGGTAATGACACAATTGCTCGACTAGGGGGAGATGAATTTACAATACTTTTAGATGCTGTAGAAGATATCGGAGATGCAATACGTTTTGCAAAACGTATTCAAAGAGAGATAACGACATCTTTTAATATTAAAGGTCATGATATTTTTGTAACAGCAAGTATAGGTATTGCAATAAGTACACCTGAAATAAAAAGGCCAGAAGAGATATTGCGAAATGCTGATATATCCATGTATCAAGCAAAAGCTAAAGGAAGGTCCAGGCATGAGATCTATCGTCCTGAAATGCATACAACGGCGTTAAATCTTTTTTATTTAGAAAAAGATTTAAGAAATGCAATTGATAACAATGAGTTTGAACTTTATTTTCAGCCGATAATTTCGTCAGAGAGCGGAAAAATTATACGCTTGGAAGCATTGATCAGATGGAATCATCCTGAAAGAGGGCTTGTTAACCCAATGTCATTTATACCGTTGGCTGAAGAAACTGGCCTGATCATTGATATTGGTGAGTGGGTGCTAAGACAATCTTGTATAGAGAGCAAGAAATGGCAGGATAGTTTGAATATAGATATAGGGGTATCTGTTAATTTTTCTGCAAGACAGTTTCAATTTCAAAATATTGCAAAATTGATCCAAAAAGTATCAAAAGATACAAATGTTAATCTTCATAATTTAGAGATAGAGATCACTGAAACAACAGCAATGAAGAATATTGATTATAGCGTGAAAGTTTTAAATGAGTTGAGATTGCTGGGACTGAAAATTTCTATTGATGACTTTGGGATTGGCTATTCGTCTCTAAGCTGTATAAATATTTTACCAATAGATTCAATTAAGATTGATCGCACATTCACAAGGAACATTGGGGGTGAAACAAAGAATGTAATAATCGTAGAGAATCTTATTTCAATGGCTCATAATCTTAAATTAAAAGTTGTAGCAGAAGGAGTAGAAACACCTGAGCAACTTCAATTTTTAATGGAAAAGAAGTGTGATGAGCTGCAGGGATACTTGTTTAGTAAACCATTGTCTTGCGAAAAGATGTATGATTTTATTAATAAACATATCAATGGATATGACCTCAAATCTTACCATAAATAGTTTTATAACTTCATTAACAATGCTGCTAAAAAATTAAGATAAATTTCTATTGCTTGGAAGGAGAATACGAACCAACTCTTTGCTTGGAAGATGGAAGTTTAATAACAAAAAAGATTTAGGTGTTGTCGACTCTTTCTTCTATAGCTCTTTCAACAACGCCTAAAACTTCTCCATTATCAAATGGTTTGTATAGGTAGTAGACGTTTCCGCCTGAGGCAATAAAATCCTTTTCAGTATCTCTGATAGAATCATCTAGTGAACCGGTCATTAATACGAGGATTGCTCCTGTTTCGAGTTTGGTAATCTCTTTGCAAGTTTCAACGCCATTTAGTTCTGGCATAACGTAATCAATAAGGACAACATCATATTTAGTTTTTTTCGTAAGCTCTATCGCCTCTTTGCCTGATTCAACGCATGTTACTTCATAATCGGCTTCCTCTAGTTCTTTCTTTATGACTCTAAGAATGATCGTGCAATCATCAACTATTAATACTTTTCCTTTGTTCATTTCTTTCCCCTGTTAATCTTGCTTGTTCTTTAAAAGTTGCTTTTTGCCCTCAACAAGCATTTTATAATTGGAATTCTAAATTGCTCGCTTGCTATTCTAAATATAATCTTAACACATCATTAAATTTAATGCTATTGCATTAATGATAAAATTTATATTGTTTGCTCCAAGGATTCTGTTGTTAAAATTGGAAAAGCTATAATAAATTTTGTGCCGAAACCAAGTTCGCTTTCAATAAAAATCTTGCCATTATGCTTATCAACAATACCATTTGTTACGGCAAGGCCCAGGCCGGTACCTTTTCCAATCTCCTTTGTTGTGAAGAAAGGGTCAAATATCTTGGCCAGATTTTCTTTCTTTATTCCGCTGCCTGTATCTGCAATTTCAAGAAGAACATTTTTTCCGCTTGATGAGACTTTTGTAATGATTGTGATTTCTCCTCCATCGGGCATGGCATCTTTAGCATTTGAAAGCAAATTGACTACTACTTGTTGAAGTTTCCCTTTATCGCCGTTAATAAATGGTAGAAAGGGGTCCAGATATTTGTTCACTTTAATTTTGGATTTTATTAACTGGTATAAAATAAAATTTAAAGATGAATCAATTGCATCATTGATGTTTAATTTTGTAAATATTATTTTAGAGTCGCGTGAAAAGCTTAAGAGATCAGTTACGATCGTGGCTATATGTTCGCAGGCAGCTATCATATCAAGATAATCAAGGTAGTCCTCAGTTTCCTTACTAAGTTTTTTCTTTCTTAGCCTAAGGAGCGTTAGAACTCCAGCAAGAGGATTATTGATCTCATGAGCAACTCCGGAAGCCAGCATTCCAAGACTTGAAAGTTTTTCCGTTTGGATTAATTTGCTCTGCGTTTTCTTGATCTCCATTGCCATTATTCTAAAAGCATCAGCAAGGTCGCCTATTTCATCTGATCTGTTGATAGGGATCTCAACATCGTATTCACCAGCACCAATTCTTGCAGATAATTTTGATAAAGTGGTTATTGGTTCTGCCAGTCTGTCTCCAATGAAGAAAGATATGATTATGCCTAAAACAGCAAAAGTAAGAGCGACTATGTGTATTGTTACAACATTTCTGCTTAAGCCTATTTTTCTAAAAAGGGTGTGATCCTCTTTTATTGAAGAAATATCTTTTTTCATTTTTTCTAAAGAAAATCCTGTTCGAATACCTCCAATAATTTTGTTTTCATAAATTATTGGATGTGAAGCATCTACGATCTCACCTGAATGCTGTATCAGCATCTTATTTGCTTCAATAGCATTTCTGCTTATTTTATCTGCAAGAACATTGCCTATTAAAAAAGCATCATCTTTTAGACTGCTTTGAATGATCCTGCCTTTACTATCATAAATGTAAGAATATTTTACTTCAGACCATGAGGAAGTTGATTCTAAAAGAGACTGCATTTCATCTAAGTTGGAATTATGCAGAGGTTCTTTTAACGTGATTGCTAAATTAGTAACAAGAATTTGTGCTTTTTGTTTTATTTGGAATAAATATTTTTCTTCAAAAGAACGAGTGCTAGCTTCTTTAATCTGATCCAGTGTTGTATTAAATTGAATAAAAGAGGTGTAGGATAAGACGCCGACAATTGAGAAAGTCACTGCAATAATAGTTAATGCATATCGACTTCGCAGGGGAAGTTTAAAAAGCTTTTTTTGAGCCATGAGTTCCCGACAGTTTCTAATATTAGTTAATAATGTTTTCGTATACCCCCATATTGTTACATTTAATCAGCAAAATTTGCAAGTAAAGAATTTATTTTATTGTAAATAGCGTACTGGTGTTATGTTTGTTATCTAGATAAAAATTTTTGTTGCTAGAATATTTCAGCATATATATAATGTCTCTATGTTATTGCTGTTCAAAGACATATAAATTACACGGGCGATCCTTTTGAGGGATTGCCTTTTTTATTAGAGAGGAGAAAAAGGAACAATGTTAAATCTAAAAAAGTATTTTCAATTAGCGCTAATCATCTTTTTGATCGTTGCAGCACCAAGGCAGCTGTTCGCAGGTTCAATTAAAGGAAAATTACAGCAGAGGCTTAATGAGGAGAGCAATATACAATATGAGCCATATTATTTGGACAGTAATGCTGCTAGAAACCAAAGAGCTGAAATGCCTATGACTAATGTAGTTACAACCAGAAACAGGATAGATCAAAGTGCCCAGGTTATGAATGATGTTGTTCAAGAAGTGCTAATGCCTAATGATCCATATCAGCCAGCTTTATCGCCATTTGCTATTTATAACATGAATTACACAGCGGAGCTTGATGAAAATGTTGTTACTGTTAAAGGAAAAGTGATCTTTGAGATTTTCAAAAAAGAAGGATGGACCCAATTGCCTATTGTTAATAATAGTGTAGGCTTGATAGATGTTAGAGTAAATAAAGGAAAGTCTTTTGTCGTTAATCAGAATGGTAAATACTATCTTATGATAGATAAGCCAGGAAGATATAATTTAGATGTTGAATATTTAATTAAAGCAAAGCGTGAAAGGGAATTTGGGCCTGGCAATTTTATAGTAGATGTAATGCCAGCACCTATTTCACAATTTGAATTCATTATTCCTGAAAAAAGTGTTCAGGTATTCATAGAGCCAGCGATTAAAGTTGAGCTAACAAAAGAAGAAGACAAAACAATAGCTTGGGCAGTTATGCCTAATACTAGTACGATCTCTGTTAGATGGACAAAGGCATTGACAAGGGAAGAGATCGTTCCTATTAAATTAGAGCCAAAGGCATATGTCACCACTTCAACTTATTCTTCAGTAGGAGGTGGAGTAATAAGCAGTCAATCTAATTTGAACTATTCTATTCTTCAATCTGAGATATCATCATTCAGAGTAGCTTTGCCTGAAGATGTTAGTGTTCTTGATGTCAGATGTAATGATCTGCGTGATTGGAAAATAGTAAAGAAAGATGGAATGCAGGTATTGGAAGTATTCTTGAATTTTGGTATCAAGGGCAATGTTCAGTTAACTCTTATGTATGAAAGAAGCATAGGCGAAGGTTCTCAAATCGTTCAAATGCCTTGGGTGAGGGCTTTGGATGTCGAGCGTGAAAGTGGTTTCTATGGAGTGGCCGCAAGCACTAATGTTGAGTTGGCTGTAAAAAGTTCAGACAAAGTCACAGAGATCGATACTAAGCAGCTCCCGTCAGAGATATGGAGAAGTTCAACCAATCCAATATTGTTAGCGTTTAAATATCTTAACCATCCTTTTGATATTAATATTGAGGTTACACGTCATGAGGAATTGCCTGTTCTTATAGCCGCAATAGATTCCGCTGATCATGTTACTTTGTATACAAATGAAGGTAAGATCCTCACAAAAGTAACTTATTTGGTAAGAAATAATGTGAAACAGTTCTTAAGAATAAACCTTCCAAAAGATTCTATAATTTGGAGTGCTTTTGTTTCAGGAGAGCCTGTTAAACCTGCTAAAGATAAGACGGGTCATATTATGATACCACTTAAGAAGTCTCAGCAAAGTGGACAGAATCTGACGCAGGTTCCGGTTCAGATCGTTTATTTGGATAAGAGCCCTAAAATGGGAATGTTGGGCAAGTTAAAGGTTCAATTGCCCAAAGTTGATGTTCCTATTAATCAATTTAATTGGTCTATCTTTATGCCTGATGAATATTCTTATTTTAATTTTGATGGGGATATTAAGAAGGTTGAAAATGTTTACAGAAGGCAAAGAAGACATAGCATTCCAATTGTCGGAGAGTATATGGCAAGAGGTGTTCAAGGCCGAATGAGATCTGACGCGGATCAAATTGGGGACCAATTTTCTCCAAGGCAACAAAATATGGAAATTCAAAGGGAATTTGAAGAAATATCCACAAATGTGGCAAAGGGAATATTGCCAATACAAATTGATGTGCCTCAAGAAGGAAAGCTTTTACAATTTTCAAAGCTTCTTGTCGTTGAGGGAGAGGGCCCTTGGATGAGCACTCAGTATACAGCTGTTATTGAAAAAGCAAAAAAGCCAATAAAGATTTTTGTTTGGTTTTTGGCTGTTATTTTGTCAATTATTGTTGTAAAGAAGCAAAGGAAAAAGAAAAAAGAAAAATTGTCTAAATAAAAAATATAATTATATTAAGTATGCAAGAGCTAGGAGTGCTTCTAAGATATTGGTAGCGAGAGTTATCGATAGCAAAGGGTTCCTAGCTC
>JAHJCZ010000147.1 GCA_018812705.1 Candidatus Omnitrophota bacterium | reverse complement strand
TCTTATTTTTTAAAAAAAGTGAACAATAATTAATACTACGCATCAAAGCACATTTCTGAAATATTCGCAGTCTTTTCCAAAAAACCACTAATTTACTTTTTTAATATGCTTTTTATTGTTTATTTTACAGAAAATGAATATTTGGCATCATATAACTGATTATACTCATCTGTATTCATATTTATTTTTGGCAGCATAATATTCTCTTTACCATAAATCAACAAAACCAATTTTTGTTCTCGATTCAATGTATTGCTATATATTTTTGATTTTATTTCAATCGAATCAAAACTGTCAAAAAACTCTCTCCCTTCAGGTACTGATATCACTATATCAATATCATCAATTCCTTTTTCAAATAATCCCTTAGCCTCTTCATATGATGAACCCGAAAACATTCCCTCTCGCGCTAAATAGAATTTATCAAGAAATACCCTAAAGTTGAGGTCATAAATATAAATATTGCGATTTGCTGCTGCGTATTTTCTTATATAATAACCTGCTGTTTTATACCCAGCATCATACTGATAAGCATTTCTATACCACATTTGCCGATCCAAAAAAGGGTTCTCTTCACCCCTAAAATAAGCAAAAGCATCAAATTGAAATACTTTATATAAAGCCGATATAAATAAGCTAGCAATAATAAAAACTAAAAATAACACAAAGACCACTTTTCTCAATTTCTTATGAACCCCAGCAAGGACCCTACTAGTTGTGTCATAAAAAAACATCGCAGTGTAAATAGCTAAAGGCACGAGCCCAAAACTAAGATATGTGACCATCCCAACATTAAATATTAATTCAATAGCAATAAAAGGAATCAGATAAACAACCCCCCACAAAAAGAATATTGATTTCTTTGTACTCCTTAGGGCTTCATGCACTCCAAACGGCAACGAGATCAAAATTAAATACAGCCAAATATTCCAAAAAGATATAAAATCAGCTTGAAAAAAACACTCCGAGGAAAGATTGAACCGCTGAACACTTAAAAATCGCAATCTTAAAAGATGATGAGCTATAGGAGTTTGAGAATAATAATAATAATTAGAATAATGCCCAAAGAAGTTCTTTTCTACAAAACTAAAGTAATTACCCGAATCAAAAACAACCATTAAAGCAATGCACACTTCGAACAAAATGCATAAAGCCGGAAGAATAAAAACCTTGTTTAAAAAAACGCGCTTTACAGAGAGCACATTTTCCTTATCTGTTTTCATAACTACAACAGACCAAAAAAAGATTAGAAACATTAAAGGGAATAAAAAATGTGTCAAAACATAAAGAGAAAAAACAATCGAGAAACAAATCCCATAAAATATTCCCTTTGATTTTAAGTGTTTTATAAATAGCAGCAGAGATAAAATTGACAGGAACACATATCCACATTCATATCCGTATGAGTAACGAGAAGCAATTATATGAACTGGAAGAAGCCCTAAAACAAAACTAACAAACAAAGCTTGTTTCGTTCCAACAAGGATATTAACAAGCAAATAAATAATAAGAACTGTTAAGATTCCAACCACAGCTACAGGTAATACCCACCAAAACTCAACAACAGGTATATTAAAAAAGGAAAGCACTCTGACAAATCCTTCTAAGGAAAGAGGAGTAAAAACTCCATAGGAATGGAATAAAGACCATAAAGGATTTTTACTCTCCATCACAAGGTAAGGAAGAACAGAACAATCCCAGTTATAAAATATTCTTCCAATACCATAAACTCTAAAAAAAGAAGAAACAATTAATATGAGCAGAAAACAAGACAGTCCTAGAAATTTTTCTTTTATTTTCCTCATCGTTTAAACATTATATCGAAAATCCTGACAATACTGCTAATAATTTAGCAAACAATTCAACTTTATACTTTTATTTTTGTATTTGATCAATTTAACGAAGAGCTTAATTGTGGCTGGTATTCTTCATCATCTGCTACTCCAAGAAGAAGCGGCATATTAAAAATTGGTGAGATATTTATTATAACAGGTAGAAATCCTTCAGCATTAATATCAATGCCCTCAAAATTGTCAGGCAATTCAAAATTGAACATATCCCCTTCTATTCTTAAATTCATATTATTAGCATCAAGATCAATACCCCCAGGATTTTCTTTAGGAGTTTCTGTTTCATCTGTAAAATCACTCTTTGGTGAATCTCTTGTAGTTTCATTTTCTGGAGTATTCTCCGCTCTTAATTTAGCCCTCATATTTGTAATGGCACGTTCATTTCGTTGATTCTCTTTAAAAGCTTCCTTATTTTGATATCTTTCAAGAGCGGTTGTACTTTCTTTATAATCAAATTCTCTTGTCAAAAATTGCTCAATAGCAGAATAAATCTCAAGATCACTAATTCTTGGATCCGCTCCTTTACCATTCCAACGTCTAAATGGCACAACCTGAGAATGAATTATATTTGAAAAAAACTTGATCGTTTGATCCTTGTCATAATCAAGCCCTCTATAAATACCCTCGAGAACGGGCTCAATATCCTTTGCCTTTTTCGACTTGACTGTCACTGCCGGATTACCACCATAGACATAAAACCTCAACAAATCTCTAACCAAACTCTTTGGGGTATAATTCCCGTTTGAAGTACTAAATATATCAATGACCACATGACTATCAAGAAGCTCTTCTCCCTCTCTGATCATAATATTTCCAGGATTTAGATCAAGCATTTTGGGATCAGACGTAGCCGGATCCGCAGAATCTTTTACATGCCTCCAAATAGTAAGCCATGTGTATGCAATTTCTTCAATCTCTTCACTTGTCAAACCTTCGTTTGACGCATATTGTAAAATTGATTTCCCCTTAATAACCTCCTCATAATAAACACCATCAACAGTTTTTGCATATCTGGGAACAAATCTTACGCCTCTGCTTTTAAGCTTTTCAAAAGCTGACACCTGCTGATCTTCGATCTGTTCGAATTCAAATTCGTTCTCACCCGCCTCAAGTTGATTCCTTTTCCTTACTACCTTAGCAATAACCTCTTCACTAGGCTCAGATCCTCCATCTTTAGTGTATATTTTTACACCAAAGACTACTCTCTCAGACAATCTAATAAACTCTATATCTATGTGTTTTATATTTTGAAAATATACATCAGAATCAATATCTCCTAAGACATTCTGAACATAATCAGTTCTGGTTAAAAATTTCGCAAATTTCTCATGAATAATTCTTCTCAAATCTATCTCGACTTTCTCAAACGATTCATCCCCAGTTCTTTGCGTTCTTTCTTCCTGAGTAAGTTTTCTATCGACTTCGACAGTATTAGGAACCATTGTTGGTCTTCTTCTTTTAGGATTAACAAATGATAAAGAATATGTATAATCTCCAGTATCTCCCTCAACTCTGAGTGGATACTCTTCTCTATTTCCGGATGTAACAGCGTCTGATGCTCTGCTCGTATCACTTACAGCTCTGTCTCCAACTTTTATCTCAACAGTAACTCTCTCTTTGTTTTCACTATCAAGTAAGGATGATGATTCCTCTTTATCTTCCAGAATTGAAGAATCTTTGACAGGTGTCTTGCCGACTATTCCACCTGAAAAATATTTTCTAGGAATTATCTCTTGAGTAGCATCATCATATTCTTCTCTAACAAAATCATAAACTCCCTTTTTAAAAGCTTCTACATACTGATCATAGATCTTTTCCTTAACACCCCGCTCTGCAATGTCTATTCCAGAAACTTTATTCCTGTCGATATAAGCCTCTCCCAATAAACTATTTTTTAAGTTCTGCTTGTACCATGTTGCCAGTATCATCGAATTGAACATCTGGCGAAGAGTAGCAAAATTCTCTCCCTCATTTACTTCTCTTTCCAATTCGGGAAGAATAATATCACGAACAATAGCAGATGAAACATCGCTGATCTTTTCAACATCCCGTTTTTTTAAAAGATCTGTTCCAATTTCTTTATTAAACGAATTATTATCAAGAGCCAAATAATCACCTTCAAGCATAACTTTAAGATGGCTTTCAACAACAAAAGCGCTTGTTCCATGAACATAAACAACTGCTTCTTCAGGAACGATCCACACTTTGTTAAAAGTATTAACCGGCATTTCTGTGGTCCCATAAAGGGCTTGCGCTTTTTCGTATATTTTCTTCCAGAATTCTGCCCCGATACTTCCATCAGGATGCATAATAGAAGCCGTTAGCTGCTTCAACACATAATCCTGTGCAAGCATATCACGGCCGAGCTCTGTCTGCACAAGACCATCAGCAATAATTCGCTCTTTTTCATAAGGAGAAAGATTGACCCACATTTCATCTTCCGGCACAGTCAAAGATGCCATAAAATAATTTATAAGCCGATTAGCTTCATCATGAAATTCTTCTTCCTCAAAATATGCGTCACCTTTATCGATTATAAAATCAAGCTTTAGCGGATTATCTGGATAGAGAGTGATCCCTTGGATCACTGCAGGACTGAAAGCATCACTTGCCTGTATCATTGTGCCTGCTGAAGGTAAAACAAGCACGCTCTGGGCATTAGCATTAACAGGGCAAAGAGTAAAGATTTGCGCCCCAAAAAATACAAAAACCATCAACGATACTATAGGTTTTTTTATAGCTTTTCTAAACATAATAAACTCATGATAAATAGTTGAACTAGAAAGATCATAATAAGTATAAAACATTTG
>JAHJCZ010000146.1 GCA_018812705.1 Candidatus Omnitrophota bacterium | reverse complement strand
ATTAATCTTAATATTTAAAATCAATGAAAATTTTAGTATATCAGATTTTATATTTTTAAGTGTAGCCCTCATTTTTACTAGTTGTTCTACTATTTCTACCGTTCCTGAGGTTCCTTCAACGCCAAAGCCTACTGTAAAACAAGAAGAGACGATAATTGAGGTTCAGCAAAAAGTTGATTCAATTGAAATCAAGCAACAGGCAAAAGACCCTTCACCTGTGCTTCAAAATGTTAATGAAGAAGAGATCGATGAGTATAGTGTAGAAAAAGGGGTCATTTTTGCAAAAACTGATTTTCAGGGTGTTCTTAAGAAAAGTTATGTTAAGTTTCTTTTTCAAGAACAGGATAATTTGTCTAACCAGTTTCAATTATTAATTGGCGACAAGTCACCTGAAAACGTTTTTCCTTGGGATATTAAGACAGTTGAGCCTGGATATTTCTTTGTTGAGCTGCCGGTCGGAGAGTATAAGATCACTTCGCTCTCTATCCCAGTAGGTTCTACGATTGCTACAGAAAATATTGATATTTCACTTAATGTAAAAAACAGTACGATAACATATGTTGGAACCCTTAAGATAGTGGGGACTAAAGACAAGATCAAGCTTGGAGGTGTTCCTGTTATTCAGCCAGGGTTTGAATATGTTCCAGAAATTATTGATGAGAGAGACGAAGCATTTCAAATATTTAATCAAAGATATCCCAAATTTTCAGGAAAGATTGGAATAGATCTCATGAAAATTGGTAATTTAAAATAGGAGGAAGAATGAACATTAAAAAATTTGTTTTGGGATTAATCATTTTGATATTCTTGGGATGCTCAGCTACAAATGATCCGTCAACAGTTAGTAATCTGCAGGTTAAGGTTGCTCAGATCGAGAACAGGATGAATAAAAAAGAACAAGAGCTTGAGAAGCTGAAGTATGAAGTAAGGGAGATAGCTAAGTTAGTCGAAGGATTTGATTCAATGCAGGATGATGACATTGAAGATGACTTTGATGACATAAAGATAGAAGAGCCTATTATTAAGAGACCGATTGCCAAGACCAAAACAAAACCAACGGAAAATGGGACAATAAGAGTTTCAGTAAAGGTAATTACTGTTCAACAGGCTTTAACAAAAGCTGGATATTATAATGGTTCAATAGACGGAAAGCTTGGAAGCAAGACAAAAAGTGCAATTGTGGAGTTTCAAAAAGACCATGGGCTTGTTTCTGACGGTATTATTGGTAAAAAGACTTGGGATGAAATGAGCGTGTATTTAGCAAAATAGTGTGTTAGTAAAAAGTATTAAAATTAAAAATGGCTTCTTTAATGTTCGATATTTGTTTTCTGTTATAAGTTCAGTGCTTCTAACTTTGTTTCAATATCAATAATCTTGAAAAATATTAAGAATCTAAATACTGTCAGAATAATCCACAAGATCCTTCCGGCGTTAACAATCTGCATCCTTGGGATGATCGTATATTCTAATTCCCTGGATATTCCTTTTCACTTCGATGATCAATTATTTATTGTTAATAATCCTACGATAAGAAACCTGAGCGATAGTGGCCAAATATTCAAGAGTTTACTGCCTCAACGTTCAAGATTTGTTGCATTTTATTCATTTGCATTAAATTATCATTTTTATAAGCTCGATGTTTTCGGATATCACGTTACTAATCTTATAATTCATATTGTATCTTCATTATTAGTGTGGAGGCTGGCATTGCTTTTAATTTCAGCTCCTTCGGTAAAAGATGATAAAGCGTTTGAAAATAAAGACTTAATTGCGTTTTTTGCAGCATTGCTGTTTGTTTCTCATCCTGTGCAAACCCAGGCAATAGTTTATATAACACAAAGATTCGCATCCCTTGCAACACTGTTTTATTTGTTGTCGGTTTTTCTTTATCTAAAGGCTAGACTAATTGGAGAAAATACAAAAGCAAGGTTGGGATGTTTTATTGCTAGTGGTATAGCAGCTTTGATGGGCATGTTCACTAAGGAAATCACTATTACAATACCAATTACAATAATGTTCATTGAAGGAATGTTATTTGGCTCAAAAGGAAAAAAAGAAAACCTTCTAATATATCTAAGAAGCAACAAAAGATGGCTTTATTTACTAATATTGCTTTCATTCATGTTGATCATTCCTAAACTGTTTGATTTTACAGTAGTGAATCAATTATTTACACCAAAACAATCTAATTCGCACGATGGAGACATAATAACGTTTGGGAGATATGTGCTGACTCAGTTTAGGGTCGCTGTTACTTTTATTAAATTACTTTTTGTGCCAATTGGTCAGAACGTGGATTATGATTTTGCCTTATCTAAGTCTTTATTAGATCTTGCAACAATGTTTAGCTTCATTGCTTTTTTCTTGATATTTTCAGTCGGAATAATGTTAAAGAAAAGGAACGTTCTGGCTTCTTTTGGCATTCTTTGGGTTTATATCACTTTCTTGCCAAATTTTATTCCTAGATCAGATCTAATCTTTGAGCACAAACTTTATTTGATATCTTTTGGGTTTTGTTTTCTTCTCGCAACAATTGTATTTAAAAGATTTCAATCTAAGAGAACTGGGGTTATCTTTCTATGTATCATTATTTTCACTTATTCTGTATTAACTTATCAGAGGAATAAAATTTGGAGCAGCGAGGTTTCTCTTTGGAGTGATGCTGCAAAAAAGTCACCATATAAATCACGCGCTCTTAACAATCTAGGATTTTCCTATTTGAAGCAAAAGGAATTTGATCTTGCATTTCAGTATTTTAATAAGGTTATTAAGCATAATCCTACTTTTGTCAGGAGTTATGATAACAGGGGGACTGTTTATCATCAATGGAATAAGAATGAATTAGCATTAAGCGACTTCAATAAAGCGATAGAGCTTAACCCAAGTTTTGCAAGAGCTTATTATAATAGAGCCAATTTGTACCGAGATGAAAAAAAATATGATCTTGCTATACAAGATTATTCAAAGGCTATTGATTTGCAGAATAATTACACATTGGCTTATAACAATAGAGGCAATGTGTATAGCTTTAAAGGGGAATATGATCTTGCTGTATTAGATTACAATAAGGTTTTGGAGCTGAATCCAGGTTTTTTGCGAGCCTATAATAATAGAGGTGCCGTTTATATCGCAACTAAACAGTATGACCTTGCTTTAAAGGATTTAAATAGGATAATAAATTTAGAGCCAAAACGTGCAAAAGCTTACTATAACAGGTCCTATGTATATAGAGTAAAGAAGCAATACAAAAAAGCGCTAGATGATGCTATTAAAGCAAAAGAGTTAGGCCAGGCAATAAGCGATGAATATATTGAAGAATTAAGAAACTATATTCTTGGATCAGAATAGAAAATTCCCGCAAAAGAAAATGTTTATAATAAAAAGAATTAGTTTAATAATTGTTATAGGTCTTGTTGCGGTCATATCGTATTCAAATTCTTTCAATGGGCCATTTCATTTTGATGATCTGCCGTTTATTGCTGAAAATCAAACAATAAGAGATGTTGGTGATATTGGCGCGATCTGGAAAGGTGTCTTGCCGCAGCATTCAAGATTTGTCGTTTTTTATACATTTGCTTTAAATTATCATTTTCATAAGCTGGATGTTTTTGGTTATCATGTTTCAAATCTGGTTATACATATTATTTCTTCTCTTCTCGTATGGTGGTTTGTTGCATTATTGATCGATTCACCAGGAATTAATGACGAGAGAATAGTTAAAAATAAGCATAATATCTCATTTTTTGCTGCTTTATTGTTCGTTTGTCATCCAGTCCAAACTCAGGCAGTTGTTTATATTTCTCAGAGATTTGCTTCATTGGCTACAATGTTCTATTTGCTGGCAATTTGTATGTATTTGCATGCAAGAGGTATTCGATCAAGGAGTAAAATTGTTTGGTTTGTGGGAAGTAGTTTCGCAGCCTTGTTATCAATGTTTACCAAGGAGATCGCTATAACAATCCCGATCATGCTGCTGGTTATTGAGATAATGTTATTAAATCCTCAAATGAGCATAAAAGATCAATTGTTATTAATAACAAGAAACAATAGATGGGTTTATTGTTTCTTGATCTTGATCTTTTTGCTGATTATTCCTCAGCAGTTTGATTTTAGTATCAAGAGTCAGCTGTTCTCAGAGAAAATATCTAATTCACATGATGGGGATGTGATAACATTTGCTAGTTATTTCGTGACGCAATTCAGAGTAGCTATGACTTTTATAAGATTGCTTTTTATCCCTATATATCAAAATGTGGATTATGATTTTGTTTTGTCTAAAAGTATTTTTGAGCCAGCAGCATTTTTTAGCTTTTTAGCGTTTATACTGATTTTAGGTTTTGGGATATTTTATAGAAGCAAAAATCTTTTAGTATCTTTTGGCATAATTTGGATCTTTGTAACATTTTTGCCGAATTTTATTCCCAGAGCTGATGTGATCTTTGAGCACAAATTGTATTTGATATCTGTAGGCTTTTATATTGTTGTTGTAACAATGCTTTTTAAATTGATCAAAGATCCAAAGATCGTTATTTTGATCTTGTGCCTTCTTACAATTGCTTATTCGAAATTGACTTATCAGAGAAATAAGGTTTGGAATAGCGAAGTATCTCTTTGGGAGGACATTGCGAAAAAATCCCCTAAAAAATGGAGGGTGCACTATAATCTTGGGAGTGAATATTCTATTTTAGGAAAGAATGAGCTGGCTTTAAGGTCAATTAATGAGTCTATAAGGCTAAATCCTGTAAATGCTGATTCATATAATAACAGAGGCAATATTTATGCAAGAACAGGCATGTATGCTCAGGCTCTAAGGAACTATGATAAAGCAATAGAATTTGATAGCAAGAATGCAAAGGCGTTCAATAACAGAGGATCAATTTATAGAATTAAGGGAATGTTTGATCTAGCTTTAGCGGATTATGATCAATCTATTCGGTTAGATGAAAATTACGCTTTTGCTTATTATAACAGATCAATTATATTGAAGATCAAGGGTGATCACGCGAAAGCATATGCTGATGCTATAAAGGCAAAGATGTTAGGAAGGAATATAGAAAATAGTTATTTAAATGAATTGAAGGATAAATCGCAGCAATGAAGAAAAAGTTATCATTATTAATGCTTCTATTGATTGTTGGCACTGCCATATATTCAAACTCATTGCATAGTGCTTTTCAATTTGATGATACTCCATTTATTGTAGATAATGTGACTATTAGAGATCTAAGTGATGTTGGGACAATATGGAAAGGTGTTTTGCCGCAGCATTCAAGATTTGTTGCATTCTATTCTTTTGCTTTAAATTATCATTTTCATAAGTTGGATGTCTTTGGGTATCATGTAACTAATCTTGCTATTCATCTTATTTCTGCGATCTTAGTTTGGTGGTTAGTCTTTCTCTTAATATCAACTCCTGGAGTAAAAGATGAAAAGTCCCTTAAACATAAGGGAAGCATATCTTTTCTTGCAGGATTATTGTTCGTTTGCCATCCTGTGCAAACGCAGGCGGTAGTTTATATTACTCAAAGATTTGCTTCAATGGCCACTATGTTTTACTTGCTGGCAGTTTGTTTGTACTTGTACGCTAGATCATTAAAACAGAGAGGTTTTGTTATTATAGCGCTTAGTTACTTTGGAAGTTGTATTGCAGCATTGCTTGGAATGTTCACAAAAGAGATCGCGATCACTATTCCACTCACGCTTATTATTATTGAATTCATGTTTTTAAATCCTGGCAAGAACTTGAGAGATCTTCTTGTAGGCTTTAAGAAGGGGAATAGATGGGTTTTTATTGTTATTATATTGCTGTCATTATTGATAATCCCTCAGCAGTTCGATTTTAGCGTTAAAAATCAATTGTTTGCCGAGAAGGTCTCAAATTCTCATGATGGGGATATAATTACTTTTGGTAAATACTTTATGACCCAATTCAGGGTGGCGGCAACGTTTATAAGATTGTTTTTGGTGCCTATAAATCTAAATGCTGATTATGATTTTCCACTTTCGAAAAGTTTTTTTGAACTCCAGACATTTTTAAGTTTTATAGCTGTTTTATCAGTTTTTATAATTGGCTTTTTAACAAGAAAAAAAAATGTTCTTGTTTCTTTTGGGATATTATGGTTCTTTGTGACTTTTTTGCCAAATTTTGTGCCTAGATCGGATGTTATTTTTGAACATAAATTGTATTTAATTTCTGTTGGTTTTTGCATAGCGGTTTCATCATTATTATTCAAGCTCATTGAAGATCAAAAAGTTAGAATGTTTATTGTGTGCTTTATTGTTGCAGAGTTTTCCTTAATCACCTATCAAAGAAATAAGGTATGGGAAAACAGTTTGACGTTATGGCAAGATGTTGTGAAGAAATCTCCGAATAAAGCAAGGGGGCATAATAATCTTGGTGCTGAATTTATAAGGAGAGGGAAATATGATCTTGCTTTAGTTGAAGCAAACAAGACCCTTGAGTTAAATGCAGGATATTATAAAGCGTACTACAACAGAGGCATTGCTTATTACAATTATAGATTGTATGAGAAGGCTATTAAGGATTTTAAAAAGTCCATTGAGCTTAAGCCTATATATCATGATGCTTATAATTATTTAGGGATATACTATTTTAATAATGGGAACATAGACCTAGCGTTAGATAATTATAATAAAGCTTTAGAATTTAACCCGAACTATGTTAGTGCTTATAACAACAGGGGTATGATCTATCTGAACAAAAGGAAGTTTGATCTGGCTTTATCAGATTTCAATAAAGCATTGAGCTTGGATGATAAACATATTAAGGCGTATTACAATAGGGGCAATTTGTATTATGTCCAAGGGCAATATGATAAGGCTATTGAAGAATATAATAAAGTAATAAAACTTGATCCAGGTTTTGTTGAAGTCCTCAATAATAGAGGGATATTGTATTTGAATATGGGTAAGGTTGATATGGCTTTATCTGATTTTAAGAAAGCCTTATCTATTAATAAAGATTATGAAAGGGCTTATTACAATATTGGTGATCTTTATAGAAGTCAAAAAAAATATGAGCTTGCATATGAGTATTACAACAAAACGATAAATGTCAATCCGGATTTCTTAGAAGCATATAACAGTCTAGGTGATTTGTACTTTCAGGAAAAAAAGTATGAACTTGCTTTAAAAGAATTTGATAAGGCAATAGCTGTAAATCCTGGTCATGGCATGGCTTATTATTTTAGAGGCAATTTAAATAAAGCGCTCAATAACTATGAGCAGGCACTTGAGGATTACAATAAGTCTCTTGAAACAAGCGCGAATAATCCGGAGGTCTTGTATTCAAGGGGAGAACTCTATGAGTTGTTGGGCGAAAGTGAAAAGGCGCGTGCTGATTTTGATAAAGTTTTAAATACATCTTCGGGATTTGTTGATACTTATTATAACCAATCAATTGATCTAAAAAGAGAGAATAAAGATGAACTTGCAATAAGTGGATTTAGCAGGGTTATCAATGTAGATGAAAAGAATGCTGATGCGTATAATAACCGTGGTAATATTTATGGAAAAAAGGGGCAGTATGATCTTGCTTTAGCTGATTATAATATGGCGATTAAGCATGACCCTGCTCATGCCAAAGCCTTTAATAATAGAGGGACGGTCTACAGAGTAAAAGAAAAATTAGATCTAGCCTTGAGCGACTATAATAGGGCAATAGAGCTTGATCCTGAATATGCTTTTTGTTATCTTAACCGTTCTTTAGTTTACAGTTCATTGGGAAAATATGATCGTGCGCTGGATGATGCTCTTAATGCAAAAGTGTTAGGCCATGGGGTAGATCAGAAGTATATT
>JAHJCZ010000145.1 GCA_018812705.1 Candidatus Omnitrophota bacterium | reverse complement strand
GAAGATCTTTCCTACCTTGGCTTCAGCTATAAGTACTTTGTTTGGCAATAAAGAGATATTTTTCCCGTTCATAGTGATCTGTTTTATCCAGCTTTTTTCTCTTGAGATCTTGAACCTTGTTCACAGATCTCCTCTTAATTTATTTTTTGCCCCTATTATAAGAAAACTATACGGCGAGATATACCTTCATTATCCACTGAACTTTACATTGCTTCCGCAATTGTTCCAATACGTGCAGATCGTTTTCTATGTTTTTGTTAGTACGTTTCTTATCGCAGTTGCTGTTAAAGCGGTGGTCGAGTTAGAAAGCGGAAGGGAAGATGGCTTGAATTTTGGCTCTCTTGTAAAAAAGACCCTTTCATCTTATGTGAGCCTTGTTCTTACGGGGTTACTTGTTTTGGCAGTTATTCTTTTATCGTTTAAGTTGTTCGATAAGGTTTATGCAAGGGCAGTGCTTATAAGCGCCACCGGCGGTATCAAGTTTGCCATCAAGGCTGTGATAATTTACGGCAAGCCATTTTTCTATTTATTGCTTAATGCCATTGCAACTGCATTGTTCGCTTATGTCATCCCTGTTATCATCGTGGATAAACGAAAGATCTTTTCAGCTGTCTGGGTGAACTTTAAATTGCTTTTTGAAGCGCCGTGGTTCACATTCTGTATCGTCGCTATTCCTTATGTGTTTTTGGTCCCGGTATTGCTTTTAAAATATATCAATTTTATGGGGAATGAGTATCCCGAGATAAAATTCTGGCTGCTTGTCATAGATGTGTTCGTTATGGTCCTAATAGACGCTGTTGTTTACACTTCATTGACGATGTTCTACATAATGAAGAAGGGAGAGAGCAAATGAAAAAGACGCTTTTGATATTATTGGTCATACTGCTTTTGCCTGTCGTCGTATTTGGCGTTATTAACCGCAATGATGATTATTCCTCCGAGAAGGCTCTCTGGAAATTAAATAAAGAATACCATGAAGTTGCAAAAGACCCTAAAGCTGCGCCGCAAGCATCTTTTGATGGCTTGATCGCTAAATACGATAAGTTCGTTAAGAAATACAATACTTCAAAGATAATCCCGATCGCAAGGATCTATTCCGGAAGGGTTTATGCTGTAAGCGGCGACTATAAAACTGCGCGTAAGGTATTTGAAGAGGTTATAGGTGAAAATCCTAATAACATGATCATGATATCTATGGCATATAAGCATATTATCCAGACATTTGCCGCCGAAGAGGATTTTGTGAACGTGGTCAAGACATATGAACAGATAAAAAATAATTATCCGCTGACCGAGCTTGGGATAAGGGCGCCTTTGGATATTGCAAGGTTGTATGCTGTGCGTAAAGAAGAGCTCAGAAAGATCGCTGCGGTAAAGGCTGCTCTTTCTTATTATAATGACCTTTTAAAGCGAGATATGCATCCGCTAGCTAAGATGATGATAATGAGGTTCCAGTCAGAATGTTATTTTGCTTTAGGGATGTGGAAAGAAGGAGTTGATACATTAAAGGACATGTTGATCGGTTTCCCTGAAACAGAATATTTGAGCGTTGCAAGGGCGAGATGGATCATATCGACGATAAATGCAATGTCTGCAGGCAGGTTAAAGAACTATGACAGGCCGGTTGAGATATATAGTGAGTTTATACAAAAATATCCTGAGCATCCTTATCGCCAGGTTTTTGAACAAGTTATTGTAAAGATGAAAGAAGCTAAGGCCCAAAACAGCGCCGAGGCAGCACAACAAAAATAATGGCACTATCAAGATCATTTTTAGATGATTTATCAAAAGAGGAATTTCTCGAAAAAGTAAATGTTGTTTGTTCATTAGTTGATTATATCGTTGATGAACAGGGATTACTGACTAGCTCGCTTGAAAAAACAATGAGATTGTTTGGGGCTAGCAGGGGTTCGATCTTTATATATGACGAAGAGAAGGGGACCCTGAATCTTAAAGTTTCTTTAGGAATGGAATTGTCAGATAGGGATGGCATAGAAAAGGTTTTGGGCTCTGGTATTGTTGGAAAGGTCGCGGAGTTAAAGCGGCCTATCATCGTCGAGGATATTTCCAAGGATAAGCGTTTTAAGGATTATAAGGCAAGAAAGAGCTATAAGACACCTTCTTTTATATGCGCGCCTTTGATCATCAAGGATGAGCTTGTCGGGGTAATATGCCTTGCAGATAAGTATTCAGACGATATGTTCTATGAAAATGAGCTGACCCTTATTGATTTCTTGGCAAGCCAGATAGCTTTGAATTATAAAAGGGTTAATCTGTACAAGAAGTTCGATACGATGGTCGACGAGTCTAAAGAATTAAAATATCGTATTGGCCAGATCGATACAGAAAAGAAAACCCTTAAGAAGCAGATCTACGTTCAGGAAAAATTCGCAACAATAGGAAAATTGGCTGGTGGTATCGCGCATGAATTCAACAATCCTTTAGACGGGGTTTTGCGATATACAAACCTTTGTTTGGAAAATGCTAAAGATGATGAAGTTGTCAGAGGATATCTTCTAGAAATTAAGCATGGATTGAATAGAATGATCGAGATCGTAAGGAGCCTTATTGCCTGTTCTAGAAATGAGTTGTTGGGTAATGAGACTGTTGAGCTTAAGGGGGCTTTGAGTAACTCAATAAAGAATGTTCAGTCTGATATATTGAACAAAGATATTGCAATTGTTCACGAAATAGCTGATGATATTCCCGCTCTTCCTAACTTTGGGTTGGAGAGAATTTTGGACAACCTTCTTAGGAACGCTATTTATGCTGTGGAAGACAAAGGCGAGATCAAAATAAAGGCATTTGTAAGTGATAATATCCTTGAGATAGTTGTTAGTGACACGGGCAGAGGCATAGCTGAGAAGGATATTAAGAGCATATTTGAACCATTTTTTACTACTAAAGATATAAGCAAGGGATGCGGCTTAGGGTTGACCATAGTTTATGAGATAGTCAAATGTTATAATGGGCGAATAAATGTAGAAAGTTCCGTATCTGAGGGGACTGTTTTTACTGTTGAGATACCGGTGGAAGGGAATAATGGACAAGATCAATAGAAACGAATTTAAGCTTTTGATAGTTGATGATGAGCCTCTTATCAGGGAGTCTCTTTATGAGATATTCAGGATCGAGGGATATAATGTTCAGATGGCGGCTACCGCTGAAGACGCATTGCAAATAATGGAAAAGGTTGAGTTTGATATCGTTGTGACTGATTTTAAGCTTCCGTTAATGTCGGGCCTGGACCTTTTGCTGAAGATAAGGGATAAGCATGAAAAGACAGAGGTCATCCTTATGACGGGATATGGTTCTATTGGAACAGCTGTTGATGCGATGAAAAAAGGTGCATATGATTACATTACCAAGCCGATAAATGATAATGAGATCAAGATAATTATTGATAAGATAATTGATAAAAAGCAAATAATCCTGGAAAATGAGGAGTTAAAAAGGATCCTTGCTCAAGAAAGACGTAGTTCATTTGGTATGCTGATAGGAAGCTGTGAAAAAATGCAGAAAGTCTATCATATGATAGATTCTGTTGCCAGCACAAATGCAACCATATTGATCATGGGTGAGAGCGGTACTGGTAAGGGAGTCCTTGCGAGGGCACTTCATGATGCTGATCTTTCAAGAGCAAATAAGCCGTTCGTTGAAGTTAGCTGTGGAGCCTTGACTGAAACATTATTAGAGAGTGAATTATTTGGTCATGTGAAAGGTGCTTTTACCGGAGCAATTAAGGATAAAGAAGGGCGTTTTGAATTTGCAAAGGGAGGAACGATATTTCTTGATGAAATTGATGCTTTTTCTCCAAATTTACAAGTTAAGCTTTTAAAGGTATTGCAGGATGGGATCTTCGAGAGAGTTGGGGATAATATTACAAGAAAAGCTGATGCCAGGATCATCGTCGCAACAAATCGTCAGTTAACAGACTTGGTAGAAAAAGGTGAATTTAGGGAAGACCTTTATTACAGGGTCAACGTTATTGCAATACAAATGCCGCCTTTGAAAGGGCGTGATTCAGATGTTGAGGCATTAATGGAGCATTTTAGGGCTAAGTATTGCTTGGTTAACAAGAAAAATATCACAGGTTTTTCTGAGGAAGTAGTAAAGGTGTTTAAGGATTATCAGTGGCCAGGTAATGTTCGTGAGCTTGAAAATGCTGTTGAAGGCTCGGTTATTATGGCTAAAGGCGCTGTTATTGAGCTTGGGGATGTTATTGGCTTGAGTAAGTTCATTAAAGATGGTGAGGCTAAGGGCTATGTAAAGACAGGTGATCTTTTGAAAAAAGCTGTTGAAGAGCCGGAAAAAGAACATATAATGTCCGTTCTTGATAGATGTGGATGGAACCGCAGTAGTGCTGCTTTAGCTCTTGGTATAAATCGTACGACTTTATACAATAAAATGAAGAAGTATGGGCTGTTAAATTTAAAAAAATAAAGGTTATTTCTGGTCATTATGATTGTTGAATGACCTTGATAGTTTATTTTGGGGGAAAGATGAATAGAAGAGAAGATAGTATTTTTTCGCACAAAAGCTGGGATATTTTGTGTAAGGTGAGAGATACTTTGAAGGTGAATGTTTTTATCGTGGATATTTCCGGGAAAATGATAGTCCCGCCAGAAATAAGGCGTTACGGGGGCAGTCTTCTTATGGACCCGGCAATGGGTTTTGACCTCAGGATCAATGCTGATA
The DNA here is from genome assembly GCA_018812705.1 of Candidatus Omnitrophota bacterium. Classification (GTDB taxonomy): domain Bacteria; phylum Omnitrophota; class Gorgyraeia; order Zapsychrales; family Zapsychraceae; genus Zapsychrus_A. The sequence goes on along the minus strand of JAHJCZ010000145.1, from coordinate 32,586 downwards.
CTTCCTTATCAACTAGGACACAATTTGGTGGTAAATATTTTGAGCTGAGGAATCGCTTTAATTTGCATTGTTTAGGTATTCCTGTTTTTTTGGATGAGCTGGTCGTCGGAAATATTATTGTTGGTCCTATGGTGATCAATAAAAGATTAAGCCCCGAAAAATATTCTTTATTGGCTAAAGAGCAGAACCTGTATGCTGCAGCTTTGATCAGCAATATTAATGATCTAAGAATTGTTTCCAATATGGATGCAAGTTCTATGTTAGGTCTTATTAATGAAATTGCTGTCAATAATGTTGAAATGATCGCGGGAAATGACGATGCGACCAAGCGTGCAGATAGAATAGAGCAAGAAGTTACTGCTAATTTTAAAGGTTTTCTTAAGGGCATTTTAAAGTTTGCAAATGTTGAATCTGGATCTATCATGGCGCTTGATCCTGAGGGTAAGAATTTGACTGTTAAGGCTGTTGAAGGGATGGATAAGGGTATAATTGGGCAAAGCATCAAGCTGGGCAGTGGCATTGCCGGCATAGCAGCAAGTGAAAAAGAGTCGTTCTTAATAGGGTCAACAAGTGATGATAATCGCATCGCTCACTTGTTAAAAAGAAGAGATATAAAGAGGTCATTAGTTTTACCTTTAGTTAATGATGACAGGGTTTGCGGGGTTTTGAATCTTCATACTAAAAAGTCAAACGATCATATCACTGCAAATCTGGATAGTATTAATTATTTTTCAGAATTATTCGCAAGATCTGCATAACAAATCTGCATAATTATTTAGTAGACCAAAGACCAAAGACCAAAGACCAAAGACCAAAGACCAAAGACCAAAGGCTACAGTTAACAAATACCAAATTCTAAAATACAAATCACAAATAAATTCGAATGTTCAAAAGACAGGGGCTCAAAAGCTTTGTTTGTTGTTTGAGTTGTTGGAGTTTGGTTTTTTGCTTGTGATTTGTCAGTTGGGATTTGTTGTTTTTTTTGTGACGTAATCGTTACTGGGAGGCCTTTATTTAAGTGCAAATATTTAAAAAAGTAGGGGCTCAAAAAAATAAAAATATTGCTTGAAATGCAGAACATATAACTTATAATAAGCATATGCTCAAAATAAGGATAAGGATAATATGAGCATATGCTTATAGTAATATAACCGATAAAAGCTAATTCTTGGGGGAGAAAAATGCAAAAAGGTAGAAGAAAAAAAGTGCGTTATATTCAGAAGATGCCGCAAACTGCGCAGTTTTCTCCAAGGGGAAAACCTGGGCGGCCTGATGAAGTTGAACTGAAGATCGATGAATATGAGACGATAAAATTGGCTGATTATCAAGGTTATGATCAGTCTCAAGGCGCTCAAATTATGGGGATATCACGTCCTAGTTTTGGCAGAATATTGCGCAATGGAAGAAAAATAATTGCAGATGCCTTGGTAAATGGAAAAATTATTAGAATTAGAATTGGTGATGTTCAGGTTGGTGTCAGGCAAAAGAATATGCCTCTAAAGAATGAGATACTTAATGAAGGCGTTAAGATCGAAGAAGCAATAAGGAAAAGCATTCTTAAATTCACATCAAGAAAAAGCGATGCAAGCAGTTTGATCCCGTAGAAACAAGACATAAAGCCATAAGAAAAGAATGGTTTTGTGGTAAATTCCTGCCCCTTTGTCAACTTCCTATAATATACGTTATGTTAACTAGAGCAATAGTGAAATATGGTTATAACCCTCATTTTCGCAGGGATTTACATAAATATTTTATTTCCTGTGGAAAACGTCCTTCAAACTTACTTATTCTATAACGAGCTTACTATCTGCTACATTTCCTTAACATGTTTATGCATTTATTGATCAGCTGAGAAGCACTAGAGAATTTCAACCCTAAAGAGATCGAGATGCTTTAATGCGTCTCTTTAAACAAAAAATTTCGTCGAATATTGCGATTTTAAGCACTCAGGAAAGTGATTTTAGGATGATATTAATGCTGTTAAGAAGGATATTGCAAGTGGATTTAATTGAGGATTTTTATTAAAAGAAAGCAATAAAACACCCTCCCCTTTTTTAAGAATTACTTAAGGGAGGGCAATATATTTTGATCTATTAATATTTTTTAGAAATCAACTGAAACCGGGCTTTGAAGTTCCATTGACATGGCCTCAACTTTTTCCACATCAACTTCAATTAATGAAAAATTAGGGTCCTGGGGCCCATCAAAATATTGTCTTAAATTAGGAACATTGTTCCAAAGAAGTTCTTTTTTTGATTGAACATTGCTTGGTTTGGCTTTTCCGGAAAGCCGGCAAAAAGACATTTTTCTATCAACAAAGCACATTTCAACTAGGGGGTTTTCTTTGATCTGTTCTAATGTTCTTGAACCAGGAACCAATGAAACAAGAAGATTATTGTCATCAGCATTGTAGTAAGGCGCTAAAGGCCTGACCCTGGGTTGGCTTCCTTCAACTGTTGAAAAAAGGCAATAACCTGAATCGCTGATAATGTCTAAAATATCATCTTTTGTCATGACTTCTCCTTTGAATATATTAAGGATTTCTTTTAAATTTTGCAGTTCCAATTGACTCTTTATTGCTAACTGAAATAATTTCCGCAGCTATTGAAATAGCGATTTCTTCCGGTGTTTGCGCGCCAATATCTATGCCTACAGGTATCTTGATATTCTTTAAAAAATTTTGCTTAACACCTTCTTTTCTTAATTGTGAAAGAAATTTAGCGCGTTTGACCTTGCTTGATATTACTCCGATGTATGCAGCGTTTGACCTTACTACAGCTTTTAAGCAAGCATAATCAAATTCGTGGCCATGCGTAACTATGATAATGAAGGTATTTTGATCAATTGGAAGTTTTGATAAGTATTTAGCTTGATCAGAGCAAACTGCCTTATCAATATGAGGAAATCGCTTTTTGCTGGAAAACACTTTTCGCTCATCTATTACAGAAACTTCAAAATTCAGCATTTTTCCTATTACAGAAAGTGGCAAAGCAATATGGCCGCCACCGCAAATAACAAGCTTGTTTTTCTTTATAAAAGGCTCAATAAAGACCTTCATTTGGCCGCCGCATATTGGCTGGCCTTTTTCACCCAAAAGATCATATGTGAAGAGCGTTGATCTTTTTCGTTTTATGGCTTTGAGGCACTCTTCTTGAGCTTTTTTTTCATTAGCGCCCCCTCCGATCGTTCCAAACAAAGAGCCATCTTCAAGCACTATCATTTTGGCGCCGGTTTTTCTTGGAGTGCCTTTTCCCGTAGTTTCAACGACAGTAGCAAAGGCAAAACTCCTGCCTTTTTGTGCAGCTTCAAAAGCCTTAATCAACAGTTCATTATCCATTGTTTAGTTTGTAAAGGTAAGTTAAGGGGACAGTCCCCTTATGGTGACTGTTCCCCAAATCACTAATTTTATTTTACAACATATGCCCTAATTATTTTTTGATCTTCAACAGGTTTGTCGCCTCTTCCAACTTGAGTATTTTCAATTGCATCAACGGATTCATAACCATTGATAACTTCACCAAAAATCGTGTGATTCATGTTTAACCAAGGGGTTGGTATTGTAGTAATAAAGAATTGGCTTCCGTTAGTATTTGGGCCTGCATTAGCCATAGCAAGAAGGCCTTTTTTATCAAAAGTGACAGCTTGAGTAACTTCGTCCTCAAATTTACCTCCCCAAAGACTTTCTCCTCCCCTACCTGTTCCCGTAGGGTCACCACCCTGGATCATGAAATTCTTAATAACTCTATGGAAAATTATTCCATCATAATAACCTTTTTCGATAAGGCCAATGAAGTTCTCGCAAGTCTTTGGCGCAATATCAGTGAAAAGCCGTATTTCGATATCACCCTGGTTGGTCTCAATAATTACTTTTGTATTATTATCTGACATTGTAAAATCTCCTTCTTGAGCTTTAGCGTTAAATATTGTTATGTTTGAAATTAGCAGTATAGCAAATACAGTTAATAAAATTCTTTTGGTCATTTATTTCTCCCTTTGATTGGAATATTATTGAGAAGTTTGCTAAATATTCTTTTCCTCGTTTTCATTTTGTTCAGCAAATGGGTCTGGGGGCAAAGAAAGGAATTCAGTCTCTTCTTCATTTTCATCTTCAGCGTCATCGGAAGACGGAGCTTCAGAGGGTTCTTCCGGGTTTTCTTTTGGAGTAGTGTTCTCTATAGATTCAAAAATGTCTTCTTTTGAGATTTTGGTGCTGGTTTTGTCGCCGGAGTATTTTTCTTTTTCAGGCACTTCGCCCTTATCTTTATCTTCGTATTCTGAATTTTTTGCCAGGCCTTCAAAAATTTTCATTAAAGAATCATCACGTTCTTCTTCATTTGGTTTATCTTGAGGCGCCATTGGAGATGTTGTTTTAGTAAAAGCTCCTTCCGTCGCTGGTTCAGGCGCCTGCGGGAATGGAGTCGATTCGATGGATTCTTCTTCTATAGTTTCTTCAGGCTCAGCCATTGGGACCTCAGGTTCAGGAACTTGCTCGATGACTATTGGCTCTTCTATAGTTTCTTCAGGTTCAGCTTTCGGGAGCTCAGGCTCGGGAACCTGCTCGACGACTATTGGTTCTTCTATGGTTTCTTTAGGTTCATCTTTTGGGATCTCAATTGAGATTTCCTTATCAGGCATCAAGGTGTTTATTCTATCAGGTTCAATATGAGCGGGAACACTCTCTTTTTGAAATGTTGAAATTTCAGGTATATCGGAAGAAATGTCCTCTTCTGGAGCTTCTTCTACAGGGAGGTCAATAAGCGTTTCTGGTTCACTATCAAGTGATGAAAGCTTGGTTTCGAGTTTGACTATTTGGCTCTTATAGCTCTCGTTCTCAGCATTCAGTGAATTTAATTTAACTTGAATATTGCGGGTTTTTTCCTTTGTGTCGTTAAGTTCAGATTCCAGAAGGTCTTTGACTTTATCAAATTCTTTTCTATTAAGTTTTTCATTTTCAAGCAATTGTTTTGTGTTTTCAAGCTCAGAAGCTTTTTCATCAAACAAAGCCTGCAGTTTAGCATATTTTTCTTTAAGATCATCTGACGGAGCAGTTTCTTTAGATAGTACAGGTTTCGGAGTTTGTTTATATATCTGTTCTTCTTCAGGAACCGGGTCCATTGATCCTTGGATCTGAGGCAATTCAAAAGACGGACTTGTGGTCAAAGATGCTGTTCCGGTCTTAGGCAACACGGCTTCTGGAGCTTCAATAGTGTCTTCTTTAACAGGTATATCAAAATTGTCGGTTAAATGTAATTGGTCTCGAAGAGATACCGTTTCTTTTGATTCTGATGAAGCGCCAGTGGCGTTAGTATCATCTTTTTTCTTCTTTCCAAATCTGCTTGTCAATGTGCTGATCTTAGGCATATTAGGTATTTTAAGTATCTTAAGTATTTTAGGTATCTTAATGCCTTTTAGATTTTTTGTAAGGCCAGTTAACTTTTTAATTATTTCAGATAAAGGATTGCTTTTTGTTTTGGCAAGAACTTTGTCAGCTTCTGCGAATGTGGGGTCTGATAGCAGTTCTTCAAGCGGCGGTGTCGGCGGCATTATTGAGTCATCATCTGTAGTTATAAGGCCTTCAAAAATTTGTTCTGGTTCGATCTTTTCAACAGCGAACATTGAATCGGCTTCTTTGTCGTTCTTAATGATCCAGAAAATCGCACCTAGACCTGATATGACGATGATTAAAATAAGAATAAATCCGCCCAAGGTTTACCCCCCTTATATTATATTAACAATAAATATTTTACAAAAAATCTTTCGAAAATATATAATGCTTATATGATTTCTTGTATTGTGTTGTCAGCTGGTTATAGTTCACGTTTTGGTTCGCCAAAAGCTTTAGCAATGCTTAATGGAGAAACTGTGATCGAACATATACAAAGATCTCTTCTAGCTGCTTTAATAGAAGAAATAATAATAGTATTAGGTAACAAAACCGATAAAATTGAGCCGTTTGTATTAAACCATAAAAGAGTTAAGTTTGTCTACAATAAAGATAATAATTTTGGACAGACTTCTTCATTCAAATGTGGATTAAAATGTATTTCTCCACAGGCAAAGGGCATCTTGCTTTTTCCTGTCGATCATCCTTTTGTATGCAGATCTACTTTGCGAGCCATTGTAGAAGAGTTTCATAGCAAAAAGTCAGGCATAATAATACCAGCTTATAAAGGCCGAAAGGGCCACCCTCCCCTATTTAGGGTAGAGCTAAAGAATGAATTTCTTAAGCTGAGCAATGATGTCGGCTTGAACACAATTGCAAAAGATCATAAAGAAAATGTAAATATCCTTAAAGTTGATGACCAGGGTGTCGTTATGAGCTTTAACACAAAAGAAGAATTTGAAAAATTAAAGGCACAAGCTAGTTAAGGTTCTTTTTTTAACTTTGTTAAGAAGGAACCTTATTTAAAGACTGCAACAACTGCTGAAAAATTAGCTCTTATATAACCGTTCCCAATAAAATTCTGGGCAGGAAGGCTTTTCCAATATCCAGTAGCATCTGTTTTAATGTCTGTAATGATATCACCGCCAAGGATAGCCGCTTCACGTTTTATTTTGTCCATGATGTCATCAATGCCCTGTCTTCTTTCGGCATTAACAGTGACGATCCCTATGATCTCATGAGGTTTATCAATAGATTCAAGATAAATTACATCGCTAATTGATTTCTTGGAGGGGTAATAGGTAGTTGTAATGTCTTTTGAATCAACGCGATATAAGCTGCACGAGGAAAATATAATTGTTATTGCAATTAGAACGATCGGTAAATTTAGGGAAATAGTTTTTTTCATGATATTTGCCTTTTTTAGTGAAAGATTGGTTATCTAAATATCGTTTAGCTCTTGCTCTTTTAAAGCTTTTATAATTTTATCTGGAGTAAATGGCAGCTCTTTTAATCTGATGCCAACAGCATCGAAAACAGCATTTGCTATTGCAGCCGATGTTGGAAGTAAAGCTGCCTCTCCCATTCCTTTAGCGCCATAAGGACCTTGAGGGTCTTTTGTTTCAACGAAAATCGATTCCATTGGCGGTATATTTATTGATCTCGGGACCTTATAGTTCGCAAAATTCGCGTTCATTACTTTTCCATTTCGCATTTTGAGATCCTCAAAGAAGGTATAACCTAATCCCATGATCAGCGATCCTTCGATCTGTCCTTCTACTGACTGAGGATTTATCGCTTTGCCGATATCGTGCGCATCCCATAATTTTAGGACAGTTATCTCTCCAGTTTCTTTGTTGACTTCTACTTCAGCAACTTGAGCTTCAAACCCATAGCTGCCCGACACGTTTCCCTCTCCTGTTCTAAAATCTATAGGAGTTGTTCTCGGGTTGAAGCTTCCTGTTCCAATAATTTGTTTTCCGTAATTAAATGAATAGCAAAGTTCAAGAGCTTTAGAGAAAGTCATTACCACAGAACCACTATCTTTATTTATAACTTCTTCTGCCTGAATGTCAAGAATTTCAGCATCTAACTTAAGTTCATTTGCAACTATCTCAAGTATTTGTTTTTTTGCATCTTTAGCTGCAAGCAGGGTCGCATTTCCTGAAATGAAAGTTACTCTGCTGGCAAAACTACCCGTATCAAAAGGAGTGATCTCTGTATCAGCGGACGTGCATTTTATCCTATTGAAATCTACTCCAAGTTCATGCGCGGCTATTTGTGATAGAACGGTATTTGAACCTTGCCCGGTATCCGCGGCGCCGGTAAACAGATAAACGGACCCGTCTTCTTCGATCTTTATGATCGAGCCTGCTGATTCGTGGGATTTGTACATTTTAGATCCCATAACGTCTGCAGCTATACCGATGCCTATGCCTCTGCAGATGTGGGATTGCTTTCTATACTTGTTCTTCCAGTCGCAGGCTTCAGTCACTTTTTCAATGCATTCGCGAAGGCCATTGCTGGATATTATCATTTTATTGGTCGTCACCATATTAGGCCCGGTAATGTTTTTAAGCCTGAATTCGATCGGGTCCATACCGATCCCATCAGCGAGCATGTCCATATGGGACTCGATCGAAAAACCTGACTGAACTCCTCCAAAGCCTCTTATCGCGCCGCTTATCGGAGTATTAGTGTAAACTCTATAGCCGGATATCTTTAAATTCTTGATATTGTAGACCATGAAGATCCTCATGGTTGCAGCTGCGAGAACGGTCGGCCCGTAACTGCAATAAGCTCCTCCATCTGCAATAACTTCGCCTGTAATGGCCATGATCGTGCCGTCTTTTTTTACTCCGGACCTTAATTTGTATATCATATTGTGTTTACGCCTTGAGAAAGAAAATTCTTCTTCTCGCGTATAACACATTTTGACGGGAAGGCCTGAAGCCTTTTTTGATAACAGGCACGCAGCAAAGTCCATTGGAAGCATTTCCAATTTGCCTCCAAATCCACCTCCCGACGCCATTTTAATTACCCGAATACTGTTCAAGTTCATTTTTAAACATTTTGCAAGAGCTTCACGGACCTTAAATGGGGCCTGGTGAGATATCCAGAGAGTTATCTTGTTCGAGAACTCCTCCCATTGACCAACGCAAACATGTGTTTCCATGCAAGCATGTGCAGCTGATTGGGTATAAAAAATATCTTCCCGTATATAATCAGATTCCCTGAGCCCTCTTTCGCTGTTTCCGAAATTAACTGGTAGAATAAGGCCGATATTATTCCTGACATGGCTGTGAATTGAAGGCGACGTTGGCTTCATTGCTTCTACTGCATCAAAAACTGCAGGGAGAATTTCATATTCAACATCAATTAGCTTTAAGGCTGCAACTGCAGTTTCTTCATCAACTGCGGCAACAGCACCGATCTCATCTCCAATGTATCTTACTTTTTCTGATTCGAAGGGCAGCTGGTCCACTGTGTGAGGAAAGAAGAATTCGTTCGACCCGAATTTGATGTTTTCTGTGTCAGCGGCAGTAACAATAGCTTTGACCCCTGGGAGCTTTTGGGCTTTGGACGTATCAATGTTCTTTATTAATGCATGTGGATGCGGGCTTCTGATCATTTTTCCATAAAGCATATTGGGGAGTTTTATGTCGTACGTGAACTTGGTCTGGCCGGTAACTAATCCCCTGCCGTCAATACGTGGCACATTTTTACCAACAGGATTTAAATATAGATTGTCTTTTTTGTTCTCTGCCATTATTTTGCCATTTTATCAGCAGCTGTATATACAGCTTCAAATATTTTTTGATAACATGCGCACCTGCACAAATTGCCGTCTAAAGACTTTTTGATCTCTTCTTTAGAAGGCCTTGGATTATTGTCCAGTAATGCTTTTGAGGACATTATCATGCCTGGGGTACAAAACCCGCACTGTACTGCGCCTTTGTCCAGGAACGCCTGCTGTATAGGATGAAGTTCCTCGCCAGAGGATAAACCTTCAATTGTTTCAACTGAGAAGCCATCACAATCACAGGCTATTGTGATACATGACAATGCAGAACGCCCGTTAATTATTACTGTACAGGACCCGCATTCTGCTTCATCACAGCTGGATTTTGTTCCTGTTAATTTTAAATGGTCTCTGATCACTTCGAGAAGTGTTTCGTTCCCGTTGAGGTCAAGTTCATGCTGTTTACCGTTCACTGTTAGAGTTATTTTCATTTCGTTTTAAGGTCTTTGATAATGTTCTTAACGGCATTTTTAATGCTGATCCTGAACATGTGTTCTTGATATTCGTTATTCAATTTCCCGAGGATATTTTCATCAATATTATTTAAAGCGCTATCTGCAATATTATCCGCAGCTTTTTTCCCATTTAAGAATGCTTCAAGGGTACTATCTCTTTTAGGGAATGAATTTGTAGTGTTTAAAACAACTTTTGTGTTTGAAAAACATCCCGAAGCTATATCTGTTCTTATACATAAAGCGCCAAGGGGCAGGTCAATGGCAGCTGATCTCGTGAATCTTTGATAGGAACAAAATGAATCAGTATCGTGTTCAATGACGATGCTCGTGAGAATATCGTCAGTTTTTGCAGAATTTAAAAAGAATTCCTCGGCAGACATTGACTTTGGTTTATTATTTTTGTCAGCAAAATTTAGAGTAGCTTCAAGCGCGATCAAAACCGCCGGAAGTTCTGTCCAGGTGTATCTGCAGGCAATATTTCCGCCGATAGTTGCCATGTTCCTTATTTGAGTCGTGCCAAGCGTGCTGCAGGCATCTTTTAAAACAGAAAGATTGTCTTTTAGACCTGAGAATTCAAATATTTCAGTAATGGTCGCCATTGAATTGATAGTTAATGAGCCTTTTGACAAGCTTGATCCTTTAAGCTCGTTGATGCCTTTTAAGCTTATTAAATTATCATTTGTCTTTCGCCCAGCTTTCTTAGAGGACTTAAGGTTATTGACAACAAAAGTCCCCCCAGCCAAAAGCTTAACGCTGTCCAGCGAAGAATAAAGCTCCGCAGCCTCTTGTATCGTTTGGGGCCTGTAAAATTTAATTGGATTTATCAACATAATGGTGACAGCGACCTTTTATTATTCAATATTCAATAGGTGGAAAATATTTACTGTCCTTGCGGTTTGCTATATTAGAGGTAATGCATTAAAGCATTGCATTACCTACTGTTGACAAGCAGAGAAATACTTGTCAACTGCTTCGCTCAAACAGCAGATATTTCCCAAATGATCTATAGTTTCAATCTATTTTATTATATTCGCGCGGGAATTTTTGTTCTAGCAAACTCTTAGAAGCGTAGAGTTTGCTAGGTTTATGAAATTCCCTATCAGCGATAAGATTAAAAATCTTATCGCTTGCTTATGGCCTGCTTAAAGTTTATTTCTCAATGCTCTCTTCATCCAACGCAACTTCAACAACACCCATGTCCCAGCCATGTGAAGCTATTTCCTTTTTGATCTCTTCCTTCGTTTTTTTTCCGAACATGTTCTTGTTCTTTTCAAGGAAGGACCTTAGCACATTTAAGTTGAATTCCTGATGCTTTGTAAGTCGCCATTTCATTTCCTTTAATTCAGGCAGCTTATTAACAAAGTATGCTATTAATCCAAATGCAAGCGGCAATAATAGAACTGACAAGGAGCTAAAGAAATAGAAAGGCTTAACGCTTCCAAATAAATATTCTGCAGTGTTCCAGAACACATCAAATAAATAATGCCCAATAATCACGGGAATGATACCGTACCTAAGATAGACAAATGCCAAAAAGAACCCTATGCATGTTACCTCAACACCTCTGAACCACATCGGGTAAACTGGATATCCGCTATGAGCAAACCCCCAAATAAAAGATGAGATAATAGCGGCGACAACTGTGCTTTTAAATAACTTTTTGCCCCAGCTGATCGCAAATAGACGGTACATAAGCTCTTCGCTAATGCTGGCTTTATATCCTATGGAAAAGGCAGCGATAAATGGTAAGTATGCGGTAGTAAGCTGGGTCATCCACCCAAATTCCGTCCATACTCCCCAGTATGTCTGACCTATCTTAAACAATAAGGCTTGTAATCCCAGCATTATTATACAAATAAAGTAGCCTAATATGATCAGGTCGAAAACTTCGCGTGAAAAGAAAGTCGTTCTTATGTAATAAAGAAAAGAACCGGCCGGCTTCTTGTTTAAATACTCGAAATGAAGGCATTCGCCAGAAAGGCTTGGCATTAAAATGGCAGCTGTTAAGAATAAAGAGCTTAGCACTGTATTTACTATTAATCTGAACAAATAAGAATCAAATGGCGACGTCGTATTGTATTGTATAAGGATCGTTTGGAACTGATTTAAATTTGCTATCAATGATAATGAAAAAGAGATCAGCATGACCCAGATATAGAATCTCTTCGTTGTGTGCATCGATAAATGGTTATGTTTTGCAGCTAGAAAATAAATTGAACCAATGAACAAAATATAATAAAGGAGCTGAACCACTGTCAAAATGTTCTTGCCGGTTATTCCTCTTTTTGCAAGATCTCTGCCATATTTCTCGGGCGCGTCAAAAACGTTATTAGAAAAAGAAAGCACTTCGTCACCTGAAATAACAGCGCCTATTAGAAGTTTTCCAGTGCCGGCATCTTTTTCATCGCTCCAGGGAATGCTAACGCTGGTTTTTTCCCAAGAGAAAGCATAATCTGTGCGGTTGTCCAGCTTATACTGAAGGTCTCCTTTTATCTCGTATTTGTCCGGATCGAAATCGTAAACAGATATTAAGAAGTCAATGGCTTTTTTCTTTGCTTCTTCTTTGGGTATGATTTCTCTTTTTTCCATGTTATCTATTGAATGAGAAAAAGAAATAATCTCTCCGGAAGCGGAGCTTATTGCAAATTTATAGGCTTCTTTCTCTCCTTCTTTAAAGAAGCGTACTGACCAGTAGAACATATCGATATTATGCTCTTTAATGAATTCCTTCATTTTGACAAAGCCGAGATTCTTTTGCAGATATTGATTAGTGCTGTTCTTTACGCCGAATATTGCAGCATTGCTAAAAGCAGATGAGTCAACATTGATCTCTTTTAGGTAGTCTTTTGCAACTTGAACGGCTTGCTTTCTGTCTATCGATAGGTTAACAAAAGCCAGCTGCGGGTAGCTCAGCTTGAACCATATTGCTAAACTGATAAGTGAAAGTAAAAAAAATGAAAATTGTGACTTTTTGGTTATGCGCATTGGCTTTAAAATTTTCCTTATAAAAGGTTGAGCACTTCTTTAGGCAGCCGTTTCAGTTCTTGAGTTCCAAGCACTTTGATCGACCATCTTAAAAGCTTCAGTTTTCTGCTTAGCTTTGGATCAGGTGCTGTGACTTTTTCTAAACGTTTTCGTGATAAAAAAAGTATTTTTCTTAAAGTGTTAAAAACTATCCTTGCCTCCCTTGAGCGATTGCTTCCTTCTTTGATCAATGTGTCCAGGCTGCTGGAGGCTAATTCATTTACGATCGAATTATAATGATTCAACTTCTGAATTAATGGAGGTATCATTGAGTTAAAATACCTATAACGGTCCATTCGGCATAGTGCTAACATGATCTCTACCTGCACAAACGGCGATTCTGTCCTGCTTAGCCTTCGCAACAAGAATTTCTCAGCTATTTTTTTTTTCTCTTGAAACGAGCTCATTAGAAAAATTATTGTTAAATACTCTTACGGCTGCAGCTATTTTGTAAGAATTTAAAGTATCGTCCTTTATCATTTCAATAAGTATCTCTTGAGGAAGAGCGGAATATTTCTGGGCATACCCGTCAAGCAGCATTCTGTCGTCGAAAACAGAGTAGGTCACTGTTTTTCCTTCTGTGATTATCTTTCCGGAAAGTTCATTAGGCTCAATATCCTGGCAGAAAGCTGCAGTAGCTGACGTCAGGACCAATAAAGCTAATAAGTATGTTAAATGTTTTTTGTTCATCTTTTATATTGCATCTAATGAAATATCGATAGATCTAGGGCTATGAGTCAAAGATCCAATAGAGATACGATCAACGCCGGTCTTAGCTATCGAATGAACGTTCCTTAAAGAAACTCCTCCGGATGCTTCCAGAAGAGGTATTTTTGTTTTTAACTTTTTTGTGATGTCTACTGCTTTTTTCAGCTGCCGTGTTGTCATGTTATCCAGTAATATCAGATCTGGCTTTGCTTCAAGAGCCTGCATGAATTGATCAAGAGTGTCTACCTCGACCTGGATCTTTTTATTTGTTCTTTTTCTGATCCGCTTGACCGCTTCTTGAATAGATATCTCCGGGTGACAGGCATGCCGGTGGTTATCTTTTATAAGTGCCATATCATATAGGCCAAATCTATGATTAGTCCCTCCCCCGCACGTGACTGCATATTTTTCAAGATTCCTTAGCCCCGGTGTTGTCTTTCTGGTATCGAGTATCTTTGTTTTATATGGTGCGACCTTTTCAACGAATTCATGAGTATATGAGGCAACTCCGGAGAGAAATCCTAAAAAGTTCAAGGCGGTTCTTTCTACGGTAAAGATAGCTCTTGTTTTTCCTTCGATCTTTGCTATTTTGGTATTTTTTTGAACCAGGTCACCGTCTTTATGGTAAAAGGTGATCTTCATTTTTGGATCGATCTCGTGAAAGGCCTCCTTTGCTAATTTTAATCCGCAGATAACACCCTTTTCCTTGAATATTATGTAAGCGGCTGACTTATCTTTTGAAGAAATAAGAAAATCAGTGGTAATATCCTGGCTGCCAATATCCTCTTGCAGTGCTTTTTTTACGATATCTTTAATAATTTTGTACTCCCTAAATAATAATAATCTTAATTTATGTAATTATAGGCTTGAGACAAGGTTCTTTCAAGCATTTGTGCTATTTTTATTAATTCTACAATATAATGATAATATCTTTCTGATCATACTTTATTTAATGCCTGGCTGATATCCTCAATTATGTCATCAACATTCTCTATTCCAATCGAAAGCCTGATGAAGTCAGGCGTTGTTCCGGTTGCAAGCTGTTCTTCCTCAGAAAGTTGCTGGTGAGTTGTGCTTGCAGGATGAATAGCCAATGTTTTTGCATCCCCAATGTTCGCTAAATGAGAGATCAGTTCAAGTGAATTAATGAATTTCTTTCCGGCAGCTACCCCGCCTTCAATACCAAAGCCTATTACGGCGCCGGCACCCTTTGGAAGGTATTTATCAGCTTTTTGTTTTTGGGGGCTTGAATTAAGTCCAGGATAATTAATCCAGCTTACCTTCTCGTGGCCTTCAAGGAAATTAGCGATCTTTAAGGCATTTTCCGTATGCCTTGGCATTCTTAAATGAAGTGTCTCTAATCCCTGTAAGAATAAGAATGCATTGAATGGTGACATTGCCGGGCCTAGGTCCCTAAGAAGTAATAATCTGGCTTTTGTTATGTAGGCCAAATTGCCCAGTTCTTTTGTGAAATCCAGGTCGTGATAGCTTGCATCCGGGCCGGCAATTGTCGGGAATTTCCCATTATTCCAATCGAAGTTCCCTGAATCAACAATTAGCCCGCCTATAGATGTCCCGTGCCCGCCAATGAACTTGGTTGCTGAGTATACGACGACATCAACGCCATGTTCTATTGGCCTGAGGATGTATGGCGAGACAGTATTATCAAGGATCAATGGAAGCCCGTTCTTATGGGCGATCTTTGCCAATGCGTCAATGTCCGTTACGTTCAGTTTGGGATTGCCGATAGATTCCGCATAGATCGCCTTTGTTCTAGGCGTTATCGCTTTTTCAAATGCGCTTAGGTCATCGGAAGGGACAAATTTGACCTTGATGCCGAAACGCTTAAAAGTGTATCTGAATAAAGTATAAGTTCCGCCATAAAGGTTATCGGCAGAAACGATTTCATCGCCTTCCTGTGCGATATTAAGCAATGCAAGAGAGATGGCTGCCTGGCCGCTTGCCGTTGCAAGGGCCGCTACTCCTCCATCTATTGCCGCTATTCTCTTTTCAAGGACATCCGTTGTAGGGTTCATTATGCGCGTGTAAATATTGCCGGCTTCTTTTAACGCAAAGAGATTCGCTGCATGATCAGTATTTTTAAAAACGTATGAAGTTGTTTGGTATATCGGCACGGCCCTGGCCCCTGTTGTCGGGTCCGGTGTTTGCCCGCCGTGCAGGCAGAGAGTGTCTATATTGACTTTTTTAATATTTAATGACATCGTATTCTCCTTTCTCATCTTTGTTTTCGAAGATAGAGAGATCAAGATCCGATACTTCTTCTAGATCTATATATTGTTTTTTTATACGGGCTAGGCTGTTATAAATGTTCGATTTGACATTGTATCCCGGTATGTTCTTTTCTATGTCCTTTAGCAGGTCTTTCATGTATTTCCTTTTTGAGTCCTGGCCAAAAGGGCATTTGCATAATTGATTGGGCAAGTCATATTCTTTGGCGTAGGTCTTTATCATGTCCTCCTCAACAAGGCACATCGGCCTGATAATGGATATCTTGCCTTTGAACATGGATTGCTTCGGGTTCATCGTCGAGATATCGCCGTTGCAGAATTGATTTAACAAGACTGTCTCAACGATATCGTCCTTGTGATGCCCCATGGCCAATTTGTTGCAATTAAGCTCTTCAGCGATCTCGAACAAGGCCTTTCTCTTGTTCCAGGAGCACCAGAAACAGGTCGTCTTTTTGTTTTCATCGAGCACCTTTACATCCCTGAAGACATGCTTGACCTCAAGCTTTTCGAATATATCGACAAGGACCTTGTCGTGCATGCATCCGCCGCAGGAAAAGTCTGTTTTTATATGGGCGCAATAGAGCTCGAATTTGATCGGGGCCCAGGCCTGTATCAGCTTTAAAAAATAAAGCAGGGTCAGGCTGTCCTTCCCGCCGGAAACAGCGACTAGGATCTTGTCGCCATTTTCGATCATCTGGTGCAGGTGAATGGCTTTGCCTATCCTTGCATTGATTTGACTGGCTGTTTTTGTAAAATTTCTCATTTTTCAATATCTCTTTTTCGATGGGCTATTCTTGAGCAGAATATCCCGACCTCGTATAAGATCAATAACGGCAGAGCCATTAAACATTGCGTTACGACATCAGGCGGAGTGATCAGTGCCGCGACAATAAATATCAATACGATCGCCACCTTTCGATTGCTCGCTAAAAAGTTCGGCGTGATGATACCCAGTTTTGTTAAGAACAGAATAACGATCGGAAGCTCAAAGGCCAGTCCGAAGCTTAATGTCAGCATTCCAATGAATGAAATATATTTGCTTAATGTTATCATCGGCACCAGCGATTCCGACCCGAAACCAAGCAGGAAGTTCAGTCCGATAGGGACGATCACAAAATAACCGAAGCTGGCTCCGACGATGAAAAGCACAAAAGAAACCGGGCCGTAAATAAAAATGTGCTTCTTCTCATTTGCCTGAAGGCCTGCTGAAATAAAGTTCCAGGCTTGGTAAAAAACAAAAGGTGACGCTAAAAATAATCCGCCCAGCAAAGCTATCAAGATGTTAGAAACAAATGCTTCCTGAGGGGCAATAAAGACAATTTTCCCGATAGGCCTGATCAGCTCCTCAATGAACGCATTTGCAAATGAAAAAGCAAAGCATGTTGCGATCAGAATAGACCCAAGTGATTTTATCAGCGCACTTCGAAACTCATCCAAATGCTCAGTAAATGACAATTCTTTTTGTCCGTTCATAATGGTGACAGCGACCTTTTTATTGAATAATTAACCTAAGCAAACCTTAGCCAACCTCAGCCAAAATTTTCATCTTACAGTCTAACAATATTTGAATAATTATACCTATTATTCAGGATTGGGCAATTGATTTATTCTAAGCTGCTAATGACTTCCTTTAGTTCTTTGATGTTGAGATCTATTGTCTCAAGGCGGGCTTTTTCCTTCTCAACTACTTCTGTCGGCGCGTTACTAACGAACTTTTCATTATTAAGGCGATTTGAGAGGGTTGATGATGCTTTTTGCTGCTGCTCGATCTGAGCTTGTGTTTTCTTCTTTTCCTGTTCAATGTCGATCAAGGCTCCAAGAGGCACGATGCATTTAATGTTCTCAACAACGGCCGTAGCATTGTTCTTAGTGCTTTCGAGTTCCTGGGTGATCGACAATGTGCCCACTTTAGCAAGAGCTTTAATTATAGATGAATTGTCGTTTAGCAATGAACTTGTTTCATCGGATGTCGTTACTAGAATACATTCGATCTTCTCTTTTGGATTTATTTTCCATTGCGACCTGATGTTCCTGATCGAAATCACAATGTCTACGAGAGTTTGCATTGAGCTCAGCGTTTTAGCGTTGTCCGCGTTCTCGAGGGTCTCGGGCCAGTTCTGGACGCTGATCGGTGCCTCGCCTTCTTTGATAATGCTCCAGATCTCCTCGGTAACAAAAGGCATGAACGGGTGAATGAACTTAAGGGAATTCTCGAGGATCTTGACGGCAACGTTCTGCACTGTTGTGTCTTGCCACTGGTCTTTAATGATCTCAAGGTACCAGTCGCAGAAATTGTTCCAGAAGAACTCGTAAATGTGTGATTCAGCCTCGGAGTACTTGTAATTCTCGATCGCATTACTGACGAGTAAAACGGTCTCAAAATATTTGGCGATGATCCAGCGAGTTGGTAGAGCAACGGTTTCGCAAACCGAGGTCTTGCCCAGGTCAAAATCAGGGTCAATGTCCTTCGCGTTCATTAGGATCAATCTGGAGGCGTTCCAGATCTTGTTGGCGAAGTTCCTCCCGATCTCGAATTTCTCCTTTGAAATAAAAAGGTCCTGTCCGGAATTCATTATTAAGCTGAAACGAAGCGCGTCAGCACCGTACTCGCTGATTATTTCAAGGGGATCAAGCGCGTTGCCGAGGGACTTTGACATCTTCCTGCCTTTCGCGTCGCGCACGGTGCCGTGTAAATAAACATCTGAAAAAGGAATATCTCCCATGAACTCAATGCCGGCAATTATCATTCTGGCTACCCAGAAGAAGATTATTTCTGGCGCTGTGAACAAAGATGAGGTCGGGTAAAAGTATTTGAGGTCTTCATTCTCTTGAGGCCAGTCAAGTGTCGCAAAAGGCCAAAGCCAGGATGAGAACCAGGTGTCCAGTACGTCGGGGTCCTGTCTAAGTTTTGTCGAACTGCATTTGGGGCATTTTTTAGGGTCTTGTGATGAAGCAATGATCTCATTACAATCCTGGCAATACCAAATAGGTATCCTGTGGCCCCACCAGATCTGCCGGGAAATACACCAGTCGCGAATGTTCTCCATCCAGTTCATGTAGACTTTGGTCCATCTTTGCGGGTGGAATTTGATCTTCCCGCTGTTGACTGCTTCAATTGCAGGCTCGGCTAAAGGCTTCATCTTGACGAACCATTGCTTTGATAAATAAGGCTCGATCACTGTGCTGCAGCGGTAACAATGTCCGACTGCGTGAGAATGCGTGTCAATGCGAACGAGCAGGTCCAATTCTTTAAGTTCCTTTACGATCAGCTTGCGCGCTTCAAAACGGTCAAGCTCGTTGAACTTGCCGCCCTGTTCATTAATGCGGCCATCAGGATGCATCACATTGATGAATTCAAGGTCGTGGCGCTTGCCTATTTCAAAGTCATTCGGGTCGTGCGCCGGCGTGACCTTAACGGCCCCGGTACCGAATTCAGGGTCAACAAATTCATCGGCAATTATCTCTAGCTCTCTTTCGATCAAAGGCAGGATTATCTTTTTGCCGATCAGCCCTTTGTACCTTTCATCGTTTGGATTAACTGCAATTGCAGTATCTCCAAGCATTGTTTCCGGACGCGTGGTCGCAACAATAATATGTTCTTTAGGGTTGTCCTTGTAAGGATATTTAATGTGGTAGAGATGGCCGTGCGTTTCCTGGTGCTCGGCCTCTTCATCTGAAAGTGCAGTGTGGCACCTCGGGCACCAGTTGATAATTCGCTCGCCCTGGTAGACCAATCCTTTTTCGTAAAGCTTGATAAAAACTGTTTTTACGGCTTCTGAATATCCTTCGTCCATTGTGAATCGGGTCCTGTTCCAGTCGCAGGATGAGCCGAGCTTCTTAAGCTGATGGATGATCGTGTCGCCGTACTCTTTTTTCCATTCCCAAAGCCTTTCCAAAAAAGCATCCCTTCCGACATCTTGACGGCTTTTACCCTCTTTTGCCAGCTGCTTTTCAACAACGTTCTGGGTAGCTATTCCAGCGTGATCAGTCCCGGGCATCCACAAAGTCTCGAACCCCTTCATTCTTTTGTATCGGATGATAATATCCTGCAAGGTGTTGTTCAGGGCATGGCCCATGTGAAGGATGCCGGTAACGTTCGGGGGCGGAATGACGATCGTGTAGGGCTCTTTGTCAGGATTGGCTTTTGCCGAGAAGGTATCGTTCTCTTCCCAATACTTGCACCATTTTTCATCAATGCTTATAAAATCAAATCTCTTTGACAATTCTTTCATGATTATTTCACTTTTGTTTTTTAAGAAGATCAAACGATGAAGAATAACTGATGTTAGCGGATTTGGGCCCGAAGGGTGAGTGAGCGTTATCAGTTATTCTTTGTCGTTAAATGTTTTCGAAATAGGGCGCTGACCCCTATTTAATTACTAGTTTAATTGACAATGTGGAAGCCTGTAGACGAACTTGAACGCAGCCCGAAGAGACCGTTCGTGTGAGTCGGAAGGCTTTCCCATTGTCACAATATTAAGTTTAAAGATAATTACTGATTACGCTCACGTAGTCGCTAGCGCGCCTAAGTTCGCTTAGATCAGCAATTATCTTTAAAAATTACTTCTTCTGATCTTTTAATAATTTGTATTCAATGCTGTCTATTAAGGCTTCCCAGCTGGCTTCAATAATGTTCTCGTGAACTCCGACAGTTGTCCAGGAATCCTTTTCATCCTGAGATTCGATCAGAACGCGGACCATTGCCGCTGTCCCGCTTGTTGTATCAAGAACGCGTACTTTGTAATCCCTTAGATGCATGTGCTCAAGATTTGGATAGAACTTTTTTAACGCTTTTCTAAGGGCCTTATCAAGCGCGTCTACAGGGCCATCGCCTTCGGACGCGGAAAACAGGTCTTCATTGTTCACTTCCAATCTAATGGAAGCTTCAGCAAAGATCTTGCCGTCAAAACGTTTTTCCGTTGAAACCTTAAAACCCTCAAGCTTAAAGAAAGGCTTGTATTTTTTCAGCGACCTCTTCATGAAAAGTTCAAAGGATGCATCCGCCGCTTCATATTGATAGCCTTGGTGCTCTTTTATCTGCAGTTCTTTTAAAAGCTTTATTGCCAAAGGTGACTTTTTATCGAGCTGCATGTTCATTTGCTGCGCTTTTATCACAAAAGGCATTTTTCCCGCCAGCTCAGAAGTAATGAACCTTCTATGATTACCGATGATGGTTGGATCACAGTGTTCATAAGCAAGATCATTTTTTATCATTGCATCAATATGCACCCCGCCTTTATGCGCAAATGCAGAATGCCCGACAAAGGCTGAATTGTCCGGTAATTTAAAATTGCTTATCTCGCTAATATAGTATGCTGTGCTCATCAAATTACTGATGCTCTTTTCAGGCACGGACTTTAATTTCATCTTCGTATGAAGTATGGCAATAATGTTCGAAAGATTTGCGTTCCCGCATCTTTCTCCGATGCCATTGAAAGTGCCCTGAACTTGCGTGCAGCCTGCTTCAACTGCAGCTATGCTGTTTGCAACGCCAAGGCCCAGGTCATTGTGCGCGTGAATCCCAAGAGGTACGGTTACTTTATCTTTTATCTCGACAATTATCCTTTTTATGTCCTCGGGCAATGTCCCGCCGTTAGTATCACAAAGAACTATAAAATCAGCCTTTGCTCTCTGTGCTTCTAGGATAGTTTTTAGTGCATATTCAGGATTACTTTTATACGCGTCAAAAAAGTGCTCAGCATCATAAAAAACCTCTTTTTTCTTTTTCTTAAGAAAGCTGACAGAATCAAATATCATGTTTAAGTTCTCGGCTAAGGTCGTCTTGATCACCGCGGTCACATGAAGGTCCCAGCTCTTGCCAAAGATCGTTACATTATCAGTACTTGCTTTAACTAATTCGCGCAGATTGATATCTTCGCTAGGCTTTATGTTCGCTCTTCTCGTTGAGCCGAAGGCCGCAATAGTCGCATTTTTAAGCTTCTTTCCTTTGAATGCCTTGAAGAATTCTTTATCCTTTGGATTAGATCCCGGCCAGCCGCCTTCGATGTAATGAACCCCGAATTCATCAAGCTTGTTGGCTATTTTGATCTTGTCGTTAACTGAGAAAGATATCCCTTCAGTTTGCGAGCCATCTCTTAATGTCGTATCAAAAATTATTATTTTCGACATCCTGTTCTCCTGTGTTAGATCTTGTCTAATTGAAAGGCCTTGTGTAAAACCTTAACGGCTTGATCAGTTTGTTTTTGGTCAATGATACAAGAAATGCTTATTTCAGATGTTGATATCATGTCAATGTTGATCTTGTTCTTTGCAAGTGTTTGGAACATTTTAGCTGCAATACCATGATGAGACCTCATTCCTGAACCGACGATCGAGATCCTTGAGATATTTTTGTCAGTTTGTATCTCGCCAGCCTTGATCTTTTTCGCGATCTTCGCTGATGCTTCAAAAGCCTTAGCGAAATCAGACGTAGGGATCGTAAAAGAAATATCGGTCAACTTTGTATGGCTAACGTTCTGAACGATGATATCAACATTCGCGCCTGTCTTTGAAATTTCTGTGAAAATTTGCGCAGCTATCCCCGGCTGGTCCGGCACTGAACAAATAGTGATCTTTGCTTCTTTTTTATTGCTTGTTACTCCTCTAACGGATATTTCTTCCAACTTCTCGTCTTTTTTTACTATCATTGTCCCTTCCTCCTTAGAAAAACTTGAACGCACATGAATGGGTATATTAAATCTTTTGGCTACTTCAATAGATCGGGCCTGCATAACCTGTGCACCTAATGAAGCCATTTCCAGCATTTCATCAAAAGTGATCTTCTGTATCTTTTTTGCCTGCTTTACAACGCGAGGATCTGTTGTATATATCCCTTTTACGTCAGTGAAAATTTCACAGACCTTTGCTTTGAGCGCAACTGCAAGCGCAACGGCTGTAAGGTCCGACCCGCCTCTGCCTAATGTTGTGATATCGTTTTTATCTGAAACGCCTTGAAATCCTGCAACAATGACTATCTTGTTCAATTTAAGGGCTTGTTTTATTCTTTTTCCGCAGATCGTTTCAATCCTAGCTTTCGTGTGTGAGCTGTCAGTCTTTATGCCGACTTGGTTGCCCGTAAAAGAGATCGCATCATGTCCAAGCTCTTTGATCGCCATTGCCAAAAGAGCGCAAGAGATCTGTTCGCCAGTGGACATCAGCATGTCCATTTCTCTCTCGGACGGTTTTTTTGTGATGTTAAAGGCCAGTTCTTCAAGTTCATCGGTAGTATCTCCTAATGCAGATACAACGACAACGACATTATTATTTTTTGTTTTTGTTTCAAATATTCTTTGTGCTACAGCTTTGATCCTGTCTACGTTCGCGACAGAAGATCCTCCGAATTTTTGAACTATAATACTTTTTTTCATGCTTGTCCTCTTATAAGAATTTATTAATAAAATAATTCATCATGTCTTCGCCGTTCTCAAATTTAACACCCTTTTTTTGAGTTGATGTTTCAGAAAACTCAGTCGATCCATCATGAGCAATGCCTTTACCGAACATGACAAATCCGACCGGCTCAGAGGAATGGGTTCTAAGTTCGACTGGCGTTGCATGATCAGATGCGATCAGGATACGTACATTATCATGCTTGCTGAAATTATTCAAGATAGTCCCGACCACATGCTTATCTATGTTCTCAATGGCTTCAATTTTAGCTTTGAAATCACCATTATGGCCAGCTTCATCAGGGGCTTCAATATGAATAAAAACAAAATCATTTTTTTTCAAGGATTTTAGGGCATATTCAGCCTTCCCCAAATAATTCGTATCATAATAGCCTGTAATTCCTGGCACGTCAATGATTTCTAGACCAGCAACCTTGCCGATACCGTTAACAAGGTCAACAGCAGAAATAATAGATCCTTTAACCCCGTACTTCTCAGAGAACAATGGAAGAGCGGGCTTCGCCCCCTGTCCCCACAGCCAGATCATGTTAGCCGGATTTTCTCCAAGATCAACCCGCACTTTGTTTATGGGGTGTTTTTCGAATATTATTCTTGATTGCTCCATCAATCCCAGCAGCATTTCTGCCTCAGGGCCTTTTGGCAGATACTTGCTGATTTCTTTACCCAGAATATCGTGGGGCGGAATTGTTTGTATCTTTAAATAGTCACTAGGAGTTCTCACTTTTAGAACAAGAATATGCCTATAGCTTTTGCCTGGATAGAACCGGATACCTTCGAGATCTATCTTTTCATTAAGTGTTTCTATTAATAATGATGCCTCATTTGATGAAATATGGCCTGCGCTGTAATCATCCATTCTGCCGTCCATTGCAGTCACCAAGTTGCATCGAAAAGCAACCTCATCTTCCCGAAGGGCTATATCCATATTTGCTGCTTCAAGTGATGCTCTTCCAGATAAATAAATATTAGGATTATAACCCAGCAAAGACATGTTGCCTGTATCAGAGCCAGGATTCATTTTTTCTGGTATTGTTCTAACGAGGCCTGAAAATCCGTTGCTAGCCATAAAATCCATATTTGTTGTTCTTGCTACTTCCAGAGGCGTTTTGTTGTCGAGCTCTTCTAACGGCCTGTCATGCATCCCATCAGGAACGATGATGATATATTTCATAACTTATCCTTTAATATGCTAATAAGCGCATTGGCGATTTCTTTTTTTGATGTTTTGTGTGCTATAAAATTATTGTTGGGGTCTACAATATAGCCATTATATTTTCCACTTTTAATACTGTTGGCTATAACGAGATCGCATTTTGATCTTGTGAAGAGGTCTCGCGTCTTCGTAACAGCTAATTTTTCATTCATTTTTGATTCTAATTTAAACCCGACTAAAAAAGTTTTCGGGCAGCTCTTTTTGATAAACGTGATTATTTTTTGAGTTGGGATCAGTTCTAGAGAAATGCCTTTCAGCTTGGAGCTGATCTTCATATTGAACTTCTTTTTACATTTATAATCAGAAACAGCTGCTGCGTGAATTATAATGTCATATTTTTTGTTAATTTCCTGATGCATTAATTCTAAAAGCTCATCAAAAAAAGAGAACTTGATGACCTTTATATTTTTACTTACAAGCGGCTTAATGACGGGTCCTTCTAATAAGGTTACTTTTGCCCCATTTTCAGCCAAGCTCAAAGCAATTGTTTGGCCCATCTCGCCGGAAGACCTATTGCTGATAATGCGCATGTCATCAACCGGGATCCAGGTTGGTCCGCATGTCAGCAGTACTTTTTTATTTTTAATTGAGTTTTTAGAGACCAATTTCATTGAGAATAGTTTTTAGATCGGATTTCAATTTAACCGGATCTTTGATGTTTTTAATTGCAATGTTCGGGTCTTTTAATCCGTGGCCGGTTAAAGTACAGACAATATTTCCTGAGAAGTCTTTAAAGTAACCGCTTTTTTGAAGTTTGATAATACCTGCGACCGATGCTGCAGAAGCAGGTTCTACAAACACTCCATCTTTTTGAGCCAGCAATTTATATGCTTCAATTATTTCATCATCTGTGACAGAGTCAATTAATCCTTCGGACTCATCCCGCGCTGCTTCGGCAGATCTCCAACTTGCAGGATTTCCGATCCTGATCGCTGTTGCGAGCGTTTCAGGATTTTCAACGATCCTGCCATTCACGATCGGGGCGGCTCCAGCTGCTTGGAATCCAAGCATTTTAGGTAATTTGGATGACTTG
Source organism: Candidatus Omnitrophota bacterium (assembly GCA_018812705.1). Lineage (GTDB taxonomy): Bacteria > Omnitrophota > Gorgyraeia > Zapsychrales > Zapsychraceae > Zapsychrus_A. The sequence continues at coordinate 7,310 of JAHJCZ010000145.1, read as the reverse complement.
CCTGCTTCTTTATATTCTTTGTAACCTTTCCAGTAAGCGGTGATATTTCCTGCATTTCCGACAGGAATAGCATGGAATTCCGGCGCGTCACCAAGAGAATCGCAAATTTCAAAAGAAGCGGTTTTCTGTCCTTCTATTCGATAAGGATTTAAAGAATTCACTAGAGCAATAGGATATTTTGATGTAATTTCTTTAACTAAATTTAAAGCATCATCAAAGTTGCCTTGTATAGCTATTACTTGCGCATTGTGTATAATGGCTTGCGCCAGTTTTCCTAATGCTATGTTCCCGTCAGGTATTAGCACAATACACTTTAAGGAAGACCTTGCAGAATATGCTGCTGCAGAGGCAGAAGTGTTCCCTGTTGATGCGCACATGACCGCTTTAGCACCTTCTTCTTTTGCTTTTGTGATCGCCATCGTCATTCCGCGATCTTTGAAAGAGCCAGTAGGATTCAAGCCCTCGTACTTTAAAAAAACATTTAAGCCAATAATGCCTGATAAATATTCAGAAGGAATTAAAGGAGTGTTGCCTTCGTTCAGAGTAACGATATCTGTATTATCATTTACAGGAAGGAATTCTCTATATTTGTTGATTATACCGTTCCAGCTTACCACAATTTCTCCATTCTAATGGCAACTGGAGTGCCCTTTATCGCAGGAAGTTTTTTGATCGCATTTAATGCAGTGCGCAATTTTTTCTCAGTAGTGTAATCAGTTAGCATCACTACAGGAACAGCAGCTGTTTTGTTATGAGCTTTTTGAGTAAGGGAGTTTATGCTTATTCCCTGCTTTCCAAGTATCCCGGATATCTTTGATAATACTCCTGGCTTGTCGGCGGCTAAAAATCTAATATAGAATTTTGTTTCAACATCGTCAATATTTCCTAAGCTTAGCTTTGTGTTCTCATCATAAAGGTTGCAAATCAGTTTCCTGTCAGCCCCCTTTGATGCAAAATTGATAAGATCGCTGATCACGCCTGAAGCCGCTGCCATTTTTCCAGCGCCCTCGCCAGAAAGAAGTATTTTTCCTAGAGGATCTGCATCAAGATATACTGCATTGTAAACGGAATTGATCGAAGCTAATGGGTGATTCTTTGATATTAATGTGGGATGAACACGAGCTTCAATTTTGTTGTTCGTTTTCTTTGCAATAGCAAGAAGCTTTATCGTTAGATTAAGGCTTTTTGCATATTCAATATCATCATGAGATATTTGTGTAATGCCTTCAGTATAAATATCCTTTACTTTGAGGAATTTCCCAAAAGTCAGTTGAGCTAAGATCGCAAGTTTATGAGCAGAATCCATTCCGTTTATATCTAAAGTAGGATCGCTTTCAGCATAGCCTAGTCTCTGCGCTTCTTTAAGAGCATCTTCAAATGAACAATTCTTTTCTGACATTTCTGAAAGAATAAAGTTGCAGGTCCCGTTGATTATCCCATAAATAGCTTTAAATTTATTTCCGACGATGCCCTCTGTAATGCTTTTTATAATTGGTATTCCTGCTCCAACCGATGATTCAAAGTAAAGATGACATTTGTTCTCTTGCGCTATTTTGAATAGTTCTTTGCCGTAGTTCGATATCAAAGCTTTGTTTGCTGTAACTACATGTTTTCCGCTTTTTAAGGAATTAACCACGATATCTTTAGCCGGGGACAATCCGCCAATAAGCTCAACCACAACATCAATATCCTTATCATTGACAACATCATCGATCTTTGTAGTAAGCTGTGTATTCTTAAGGCCCCTAGTGTCTCTTTTTTTAATGTCTAGGTCGCAGATCGTTTTTATAACAAATTCTGAGTCGAACCTGTTTTTTATGAAAACTTTCCTTTTCTGGAGGAGCTCAACCACGCCCGAACCAACTGTTCCAAAACCAATTAATCCAATGTTGATCTTATTCATTTCTGTTCTTTTCTTCTTTCATAAAGAATTCTATAAGCTTGGAGATCAAGAATTCTGCTTGCGGTTGAATATGCTCAAATTCAAATCTTGTTTCATATATCATGTTCTTTACTTTTACATGTGATTGCAGGATCCTGCCTTCTAGATATGTTACGTCAGACATGTATGGGGTTTTAAGCTCGATACCCATTTCTGTTCCTGGTTCAAATGCTTGAGAGGTAATAAAGCACATTCCTCCTAAACTGATATTTTTTAGCTGTGTTATCTCGAATCTTTTTTCAGGAAGATTCTTAATAAAATAAGAAAGAATAAAATTCTTGTTTATCCTTTTATATCGCCTACGCTCTTCAAAACTGTTTCCACTCGGGATGTTAGATGGATTATAAACCATACAGATTCCTTTCTTATATGGTAAAAATATTTTTAATATATCAGGGCACGAGAATCGGAGCGGCAGGGCTTGAACCTGCGACCTCTTGTACCCCATACAAGTGCGCTAGCCAACTGCGCTACGCTCCGTTTATATGGTGAAGAGCTACATAATAATAATCATATTATTAGTGCCAACTCTATATAGCATACTATTACATTATAATGAGATAAACAAGGCATAATTATACAATATTCTTTTTGGGATGCAAATAAAAAATAAATTGATATTGGAATTTTTGACGAATAAGTTCATTCAATTCGCGGTGATTCTTTTTCATGGAAACAATAGTTGACGAATACTTTCGTTTGAGAAAATAATATTTTACGGGTGTTTTTGTTCGAGAAAAATCGTTGAATTTTCGATATTTTCTTGGGGATTAAACATCCTTACTCCGATTTGGTCTTTCGAAGCATTAAATCGGATACGGCTTTTTGAGGGGATTTATTCTTATAGATTATGTTGTAAACTTCTTTGGTTATTGGCATAGAAATGCCCAATTTTTGGCTAAGCTTGTATACGGCCTTTACAGTATCTACTCCTTCAGCAACCATGTCCATAGAACCTAGTATTTGATCTATCTGCCTTCCCTGTCCTAACTTTTCCCCAACGCTGCGATTGCGACTTTGAGGGCTCACGCACGTAGTGACCAGGTCTCCCAATCCACTCAAACCAGGGAATGTTTTTTCTTTAGCACCAAGGTTCTTGCCTAATCTAGACATTTCTGCAAGACCGCGTGTAAGTATTGCTGCTTTTGTGTTTGACCCGAATCCTAAACCATCGCATACACCACAGGCTAGAGCGATTATGTTTTTAATGCTGCCGCCAATTTCAACGCCTATAATATCTGTGCTTGAATAAATTCTAAAGTTAGGTGAATTGAATATGTTTTGTAGTTTCTTTGCAGTTTTTAGATCCTTTGAAGCAATGACTGCTGTGGAAGGCAATTCTTTAGCTATTTCCATTGCTATAGTTGGTCCAGAAAGAACAGAAACAGAAAGATCTTTTCCTAATTCGCTATGAATGATCTCTGATATTCTAAGAAGCTTTTTTGTGTCAATGCCTTTTGTGACGCTCAAGATCATTTTGTCAGATAGATTGACTTTTGTACTTTTTATCTTTTTTACAGTGCTAAGAGTATACTTTGAAGGCATTGCAAAAACTATTAGGTCAGCTGAATCAATTGCAGTTTTTAAATTATCAACTATCTTTATTTCTTGAGGTATCCTGATGCCTGGTAAGAATTTTCTATTATAATTGTTTTTTCTGATCTGCTGTAGATATTGAGGGAATGGTCCCCAAAGGGTGACATTATAATTATTTTTGGAAAGGTGAATGGCAAGCGTTGTTCCCCATCCCCCGTCTCCAATAACGGAAATGTTTTTTATTTCTTTTGCCATTGTATGTTACTTCCTCGGAAGACATCCTTGCGCATAAGTCGGGATGCCTGATGCTCGGGAATTATGTTCTTACTGGAAGACATATTGAGAACATTATTTCCAAACGAAAATCTCTCTAATGTTTTGATACATGTATGCTGCACCCCAGCGAAGGACTTGTAGCTTGCGCTCTCCTCCATCTCTTGCGGGTTCATCTCCTGGGATCTCGGCAATTTTTAATCCACGTTTTGCAGCTCTTATGGATAATAATGGTTCCCAGCTAATATTTGTTCCAAATAGTTTTTCTTCAGTTTCGTAGCTCTCGTCTTTATCTAAGTCAAGTTCTTGGATCAATTTTGTGCTGTAAATACGGTAAATAACCATCGCATCTGTATAGTGAAAGCCGTGTAATAAACTAATGGAAGTTGTAAAAAGCTTGTTGCCAAAAGCTGTGATAGCATCATCGTCATAACTTTTAGCACCTTTGGCATAACGGGAAACGATGACCATGTCATAACCTTCTTCATATTTCTTTATGCATTCAGGTATTAATTCAGGTATGGAGTTTCCGTCAGGGCTGAAAGTAAGGATAACGTCACCGGTAACATGCGGCAATGCTTCCATGTACGCGTTTCGCATTCCTTTTTTTTGTTGAATTACAACATCATATCCCTGCTCTTTTGCGTATTCTACAGTTCCATCGGTTGATTGACCATCAATTACAAGGATTTGGTGAACCCAGTCTTTGCTAACTTTGGGCATTACAGTCTTCATTCCGTCTATTTCATTTAAAGTTGGAACTAATAGGGTGACTTTCATATTTGGTTGGCTTTCTTTATGATTAGAAGAAAAGCGGGCGATGAGAATCGAACTCACGTATCAAGCTTGGAAGGCTTGTGTTCTACCACTGAACTACGCCCGCAGATTATTTATTGTTATTTAATGGGCAGGGCAGGATTCGAACCTGCGAAGCGCAAGCGCATCAGATTTACAGTCTGATCTCGTTGACCACTTGAGTACCTACCCTAATTTTTAGAATTAAGTGGTAAGACGTAAGAATTAAGAAACGATGAATTTCTTAAAAACGTCTTACGGCTTACCACTTTAAATGGAGCTGGCGAGAGGGATCGAACCCCCGACCCGCTGATTACAAATCAGCTGCTCTACCAGCTGAGCTACGCCAGCAACAAAATTATTAGCTCCAAAGAGACTTTTTTATACCAGATTTTTATTGATATGTAAAGAGCGAATTTATAATTATTTTAATTGAACAAAAGCGGCCAAATATTTGCTCTGGCAAAGGAAACCTGCATCCTCTCTGCCGACTGGCAGTAGTGTGTTTGTGGCTCTTAGCCTAATTAGTATTAATCGTTGATATCAGCTTTAAGAATAATTCATCATGGGAAGCTAGGTCAGATAAAGATGAAGCGCCCATGGTGATCTTGATCTCAATGCCATTCCTATAAAAAAGGATCGATCTTATTGGGTTTGTTTTTCCAGAAGGGTCTATTGCTTTAAATTCAAGAACTTCGGTCCCGTTCATAGTATTGAGCTTATGTTCAGAAATTGATCTTGTGCTGACACTGTTGAATCCATGCTTAAAACCATTATAGAAATTTGAACTTTGAAATCTTTGCATTAATTGTTCATCACTGAATTGAGAAGAAAGATCCTTATAATCTACATATGTAATTGAAAAGGAAAGTTTATCTTTATTGTTCCAGAACTCTGCACCGTTCGGGATCCTTTTAATATTTCCAAATCCAACTGGCGGGATTACGCTAAAGGCGCCATTAGAGAAAAGCCTTGAGTAAGTCCCTGCTTTGATAGCGTGTGAATTGTTTGCTAACAATAAGAACAATGAAAGAGTTGAAATGGTTAAAGTAATAGATCTTTTCATGTAAACTCTCCTTTAAAAGTATTATTTAAGAATTTCTATGTTTGATATTGATGTATCATTTCTTAGACAAGTTGTTTTGTTTGTCTCGATGTTAACTTGTTCTCTGAAATTCAGATCAAAGGGTTTTGAATCCAATATTTTTGTAGCCCCAGGAACTTTAATATTAAGTTTGTTTAAAACAAATTTTGCAATGTGATATTGATAATATCTTGCATATGCAATATGATCTGGATTTTTTGTTGTTAAGCCAACTACCACATCTATGAAAAAAGTGATAGAGGAACATGCCCAGAGCGGCAATATTAAAAATAATTTGGGTGTAAGCTTGCGCCGATATTCTTTTGGTATGATCGGAAGCAATTTAAAGATCAGCTCATAAGCTTTATATGCCTTCAGTTTCTTTGGGTCCTCTATTCTTGATTTTCTATAAAAATCAGAGGAGCGCCCTTCGTTTATTCTGTCAAATTCTTCCGGGCTAATAGTTTTGTCAGCAAGTGCTTGCAATGTCATTTCCGTGCCGGGAAAGAAATTGGTCCAGAAGGTCTGTATTCTATAGGGAGTAAGCTTTGTGTAAAGCTCTCTTGCAGTTTCTTGTGCGCTTAAAGGTTCATTTGGAAGCCCGAACATATGATCGACCTTTGGCAGTATCCCGTGCTTTTGCATTGCAAGCAAAGCTCTTTCAACATGTATATTTTTGTCATAACGCTTGATCACATTCTTCTTATAATTTTCATCCATAGATTGAATTCCAAGCTGAACATAACTGCACCCTGCTTCTTTAAGCCATATAACAATTTCCTCATCAATGCATGTGGGATGAGAAAGACATTGAAATGGAATGTTTATTTCTTTCTTGTAATGGAAAAGAAAATTTTTTAACCATTTTTTGTTTATAGTAAAGACATCGTCTTCGAATTCTATTATTTTAGGAGAGTACCTCGCCTTTGCTATTTTAAGCTCGTAGATAACATGCTCCACGCTTCTGTGACGGACATATTTGCCTGGTTTGCAATCTGAAAGATTGGCAAAGAAGCTATTAAAGCAATATGTGCAATGGAAAGGGCAGCCACGTGATGCCATCGTAAAATATATATCTGAAAGGCGCATATGCTCTTCCCAAATGATCTTATCGAATATCGGCAGATTATCCAGGTCTTGGATAAAGGCTTGTTGGGCACCTCTAATAATATCTCCGCGGCCATGAGACCTATATAAAGTGTTTACAATAGGATTCTGGTAGGCCTTCATTTCAATGCTTCTAAGTATTTCAATAAATGCAACATCACCCTCACCTATACATACATAATCTATATGATCGTTCAAAAGGACTTTTTCCTGAAGAATTGAAGCATGAACTCCGCCAAAAATGATCTTAATGTTCGGAAAGAACAACTTTGATTCTTTTGCTATATCCAGCATCCATTGGTAAGTGCTTGTGATGGGAGAAAATGCGATCACATCAGGTCTTTGTTTCTTTATTGCAGTGAGGACATCTTTCTTGTCATTTAAAAGGGATGCAAGGGCAGAGATATTGAAATTATATCTATCATTAAAAAGCGCGCTGCTGAAAGCAAGATCAACAGTATGCCCTTCCTCTTTTGCAAGAGCAGAAAGTAATCCTATCCCTAATTGTTCCCAGCCTAAGCCTACAAATGTAATTCGCATTAATATTTTTTTAATTTAATAGGAAAATAAAGT
>JAHJCZ010000144.1 GCA_018812705.1 Candidatus Omnitrophota bacterium | reverse complement strand
CGCCTACCCGCACCAAGACGAAAAGACCCCGGAACCTTTACTGCAGTCTGGTATTGAATTTGGGTGCTGTTTGTGTAGGATAGGTGGGAGGCTGTGAAGGGGTCGCGCTAGCGATTCCAGAGCCATCGGTGAAATACCACCCTTATAGTTCTTAGATTCTAATTCCGAATCCCTTGAATCAGGGCGCAAGACAGTGCCAGATGGGCAGTTTGCTTGGGGCGAGTCCCTTCTAAAATGTAACGAAGGGGTCCAAAGGTCTCCTCAAGACGGTTGGCAATCGTCTGTAGAGTGCATAGGCATAAGGAGGCTTAACTGCGAGTCCGACAGGACGAGCAGATACGAAAGTAGGGCTAAGTGATCCGGCGGTAGATTATGGGATTGCCGTCGCTCAACGGACAATAGGTACTCCGGGGATAACAGGCTGATAGCGTTCGAGAGTTCATATCGACAACGCTGTTTGGCACCTCGATGTCGGCTCATCTTATCCTGGGGCTGAACAAGGTCCCAAGGGTCCGGCTGTTCGCCGGTTAAAAAGGTACGCGAGCTGGGTTTAGAACGTCGTGAGACAGTTCGGTCTCTATCTGGTGTGGGCGTTCGATACTTGAAGGGGATATCTTCTCAGTACGAGAGGACCGGAAGATACAGACCTCTGGTGTTCCAGTTATCCTGCCAAGGGTAATGGCTGGGTAGCCACGTCTGGGAGGGATAAGCGCTGAAAGCATCTAAGTGCGAAGCCAACCTCAAGATAAGGTATCGTTTTCACTTCGGTGAATAAAGGCTCCTCGTAGACTACGAGGTTGATAGGTTGCATGTGTAAGGGCAGTAATGTCCTCAGCTAAGCAATACTAATTGGCCGAATGCTTGACCTTATAAAGTGTTAAGTGCTAAGTGATCTATGGTCAGATTTATCTGATTATTGATCACTTAACACAGATCACTTTTTAAAATAGTAATACTTTTTTCCATCTCTATTTCACATAATTGTAAGGAAATTTAGTGAGAATACTTTTCACGATAAATATCAACACGCCAGAAAGTTATTCTGGTTAAAAATGTTGAAGAAAATTTCCGGCAATTTTACTGTAAGGAAAACACCCGTTCCCATTCCGAATACGGCAGTTAATCCTTATAAGGTCGATGGTACTTGTCTCGCAAGGGGCCGGGAGAGTAGAACATTGCCGGTTTAATTTAAAGCCTCCTGAATCAATTAAGATTCAGGAGGCTTTTTTTTATGAAATTATTTTGATAGATTTAAAAAAATAATATTTGACAAAATGATTTCACATGCTAATATTTAGCAATGCTAAATAAAATACATGATCAAATGCCAGAGAAAATACCTTCCTTAAACAAGATAGCTGAAGAGATGTCGGTAATTATGCCAATATTTTTTAGGTATATGCATCCGCATTTGTTCAAATCTATTGACGTGCCTCCTTCTCAAATTCTTGTTCTCCTGACCGTTGATGAAGAAAAGTCTTGCAATTTAACGGATATTAGTAAAAAATTATGTAACTCGGCACCAACAACTAGCGGTTTGGTTGAACGTTTGGTTAGAAAAAAATATTTAACAAGAGTTCAGGATGTCAACGATAGGCGAGTAGTTAAGATCACATTAACGAAAACGGGAGAAGAGATAGTTGCAACATTTAAGAGGAATGTTTTTGAAAAGTGGAGGCACATACTTAAAGGATTTTCACCTGAGGAAAGAATGGGGCCTTTATTGTTTGTTAAAAATATACTAGAGGATATTGAAAAAATGAAAAAGACAATTGTTTTATTTTTTATCAGCAGTTTACTTGTTTTAAATTTTGCCAGCACTTCATTTGCAGAAACTATAAGCAAGGCATTTAAACCGTCATTAAATGACGTTACTCGCTTAGCATTAATAAATAATTTTGATATTCAAATCGCGAAGTATGATGCGCTGATAGCAAAAACAGATAAAGATGTGTCTGAATCGATTTATGACACTATCTTTGATGCAGAAGTTAAGTACAGAAACAATAAAAAAGCACAAAGTTCAGCTGCTTATGGAACGAAAACCAGGGATGATGATTATAATGCAGGTCTTTCTAAAAAGCTTCCAACTGGTACTACAATAGGCTTAGGCTTAGATAACAATAGAAATTGGACAGATGCTTCAACTGTAAGCCAGAATGAGAGCTTTACTTCAGATATTTCTTTTTCAATTGATCAGGATCTAGGAAAGAATTTTTTTGGTATTCAGGATAGAGGATCTGTTAAAATTTCGCTTATAGATATAGAGAAAGCTGAATTTACGTCTCTTGAAAAAATTGAAGCAGACATTTCTGCCGTTCAAACAGCTTATTGGGATCTGGTATATCATTTAGAGAAAATGCGGATCCAGCAGGAAATGGTTGAGCAGGCAAAGGCTTTATATGATATTCACCAAGAAAAACTGAAAGATGGCCTTGTAGAAATCCCTGAAGCGATCGCATCAGAGGCTAATTATAGAAAAAGAAAGAATGAATTTGATCTGGCTGTAAATTTAGTTAAGAGCAAAGAGAATGTTATTAGGTTTATGCTGAATTTAGATGATGATGTCTCTGAGATAAATCCGACGGAAAAACTTGAATTAAAAAAAGGTAAAAATAATTTAGGGCAAGAATTGGCAATTGCTTTTAAAAATAGGCGCGACTATAAAAGAGAAAAAAAAGATATTGAATCAAAAGATATTAAGCTTTCAATGAAGAAGAACAATATTTGGCCAGAGATAAACCTTATAGCTTCTCTCAATAGAAATGGTATTGGAGGGCATATACAGGAAGCAGCTGAAAACATCTTTGAAAACGATGATCCTGATGTCTCGGTCAGCTTTAAAGTTACGATGCCGCTAGGGAATAGAGAAGCAAAGGCACAGTTAAAGGCGGCTGAGCTTAACAAGGCAAAGGCAATAGTTTCTTTAAAACTTCTTGAGAGAAAAATTGCTATTAGCATAAATGATCAGGTTCGGGATTGTAATGTTTATGCGCAAATAGCACAAAGTGATAAAGAAATCGCAGATCTTCAGTCTCAAAAACTAGAAGAAGAGGAAAAAAGGTTTAATTACGGAAGGTCAGATACTGATACTTTAATTAGATTTCAAGAAGACCTTATTCAAGCAAAGAACCAGGAATTGCAATCAAGATATCAATATAATATATCATTGATAAATTTGGAATTGAAAAAGGGAACCATATTGGAAGATTACTTGGATGAATAGAATGTAGGTTAATGGATCTGTTCCATTTCCGGCAGCTATTTTGGAATATTGTGAATGAAAGGGAAGACTAAATGAGGCTTGCAGAATTTTCGGTAAAGAATTCAACTCTTATAAATTTATTGTCCGTTCTGATAGTTGGTGTAGGTATTTTTGCTATGTTAAATTTAAGGAAAGAAGCATTTCCTTCTGTTAATTACGATATTGTTACTATTACTACAGCTTATCCTGGTGCTCCAGCTGAAGATGTTGAAAAATTTGTCACAATACCTATTGAAAAAGAAATTAAAGGTATCAGCGGAATAAAAGAAATAACTTCAAAGTCGGAAGAAAGCTTGTCGGAGATCGGTATAACCATCGATCCTAAGGCAAGCGACAAGAACCAGGTTGTAGATGATATTGAGCGAGCAGTTGATCGTGTTAAAAATCTTCCTGATGGGGTAAAAGATGATCCAGTAGTATTTGAGTTGAAAAGTAATGAATTTCCTGTTCTGGAGATATCTATTTCAGGATCAACATCAGATGAAGAAAAAAGAAATTATGCGGAAGCACTTGAAGATATTATTTTAGATATAAACGGTGTTTCAAATATTAATAGATTAGGTTGGCTTGATGAAGAATTCCAAGTAGAGGTTGATCCTTACAAACTTAAAGAGTACCATGTTTCCCTTAATGAGATAATGCAAGCACTAAGATCAAAGAATATTACCCTTCCTGGAGGGAATTTGAAAACATCAACCCAGGAATTTAATATTAGAACTACTGGTGAATTCAGTACTGCTGATGAAATCGAGAATGTTATAATACGGGCAAATGATGCAGGAAATTGGCTAAAGGTGAAGGATGTCGCCAAGGTTGTAAAAACTTATGAAGATATGCAGTTCATCGCAAAGACCAATGGTGAACGGGCTCTGGGTATGGTAGTCGTAAAAAATGAATCTGGAGATATCATTAAGGTTGTAGGAAAAGTAAAAGCTGCTTTAGATCAATTTAAAAAGACCCTTCCTGAAAATATTAGCGTTACAGTCGCCAACGATTTTTCGTTTTATGTTAAAAGACGTCTTGGGGTATTGAAAAATAACGGTTTGATCGGTTTTGTTTTAGTTTGCTTGATCCTGTTCTTATTCTTAGATCCAATTCCTGCCTTGGCAACTGCAATGGGTATCCCAATCGCTTTATTCGTGACTTTCTTTGCAATGAACGCAATGGGGGCAAGTATAAATCTTGTATCAATGTTAGGGCTCATTCTAGTTTTAGGGATGCTCGTTGATGACGGAATTATTGTTTCTGAGAATGTATATAGGCATATTGAAAATGGAATGGAACCAAGACAAGCGGCCATACAAGGAACAAATGAAGTAGTTGCTCCTGTTACTGCTACAATTCTTACTACTTTTGCTGCGTTTGGCCCAATTTTGTTTATTCCTGATATTATGGGAAAATTTATAAGGGAGATACCAATAGTCGTTATGCTAGCATTAGGAGCATCTCTTATAGAGGCATTTTTTATTCTGCCGTGCCATTTAGCAGATTTTATTAGTTTTAATAATAGGAGAAAAAAAGTTCAAAATAAGCCAAAAGAGGAAAAGAAGTGGTTTAAAGCCCTTAAATTATTTTATAAAAAAGTTATTATGAAAGCTTTAAAACATAAATACAAAGTTATGACTTTCTTGACAATAGGTTTTATTGGGACAATTATCTTTGCTGTTTTTGTATACAAAATAAAAGTTATTCTGTTTTCTGGTGAAGGGATAGAGGAATTTTATATTCGTGCAGAAGCGCCCAAGGGGACTTCTCTGGAGCACATGGAAGAACTGATGATGCCTGTTGAAGAATTTGTTAAGTCAATGAGAAAGGATGAACTGGAATCATTTAGAACGTATATAGGTAGCATTTCTCAGGAGATGGGTTTTGACCCAAATTCTAAAAATGGCTCGCATCTTGCACAGGTGACAGTATTTTTAACGCCAATGCAGACAAGAGAACGTGATGCGAAGATCATCATTGATGAAATGCGAGAAGGGCTAAAGAAAATAGGAGGATTTGATAAGCTATACTTTTATAAACCGAAAGAAGGCCCTCCGACGGGACGAGCTGTTGAAATTGGTGTAAAAGGAGAGAAATATGAAAAGTTAAATGAAATATCTGAAAAGATAATAAAATATATCAATTCAATTGAAGGCGTTTCAGACGTAAGTTCTAATTATGAACTTGGCAAAAAGGAACTTAGGATAATCGTAGATGAAGAGAAAGCCAAGCAATATTTCATTACGGTAGATGATATTGCTACAACAGTAAGGTATGCATTTAAAGGTGGGGTAGCAACAACAGTTAAGCCTCTTAAGGCGGAAGATGAAATAGAGGTTTTAGTGCGGTTTCCTCAAGAATATAGAAGTAGCATAAAGGATTTTGAAAAGATACTTATACAGAATAAGCTGGGAAATATCGTTCCTCTTAAATCTGTTGCAACTATAAATGAAGTGTCAGGACTTTACGCATTAACTCATTTAGACGGAAAAAGAGTTGTCTGGGTTACGGCAGATGTTGATGGAGAAAAATCGACATCCTTCAGCGTAAATCAAACCCTGAAAAAGGAATTTAACAATATCTCCCAGGAATATATGGGTTATACATTAAAGTTCGGGGGAGAATATGAAGATCAGAAGGAGACCCAGCGGAATCTGTTGTTCTCGTTTTTTGTGGCTTTATTCCTGATATTTGTTATCTTGACAGCAATCTTTGGTTCAATGGTCCAGCCTCTTATTGTTATGACCGCAATTCCATTTGGTTTTCTTGGTATAGTAATTGCTTTTATGATACACGGCAGGCCATTAAGTTTTTTTGCTTTAATGGGCGCTGTTGGTTTAACAGGGATTGTTGTTAATGACTCAGTTGTATTGGTTGATTTTGTTAACCATTTAAGAAAGTCAGGTAAGTCTCGATTTGATTCTATAATTGAAGCGGGTCAAACACGTTTGAGGCCGGTACTTATGACAACTATTACAACTATTGGTGGTCTTGTATCAGTTGCATACGGTATCGGTGGTGGCGATCCGTTCTTAAAACCGATGGGGCTTGCAATCATTTGGGGGCTGTTCTTTGCGACTGGATTGACGCTGATAGTTATTCCGTGTATTTATGCGATCATTGATGATATAACAGAAAAGATAACACATCATTCAACCGTTAAGGGAGTTTTATAAACAGATAGATTAGTTTTGAAAATAAAGGAGCTGGGTATTAATTATCCAGCTTCTTTTTATTATGTTGTTTAAACGCATAAACATAGCATCCGTAATATGATGGAAGATATAGAAGGGCAAAGCCTGCTAACAATGTGCTGCATAAGTAGGGGTTTAGTTGGTAAATACTGGCCAGGAAGTTAACTTCCCACGAGTGTCCGGTGATATCAAAAAGTAATCTAAATGCGAGAAGGAATTTAAATAGTTCTTGATTGTTGGTCCATTTTTTATATAAAAACAAATAAAGAGGTATAAGGTGAATTAGGGTGAGCAAGACTTGTATTACATTAAAAAAGTAATCTAATGCAAAGATACTATTAAAGGAATAAAGCACTGCGTAATAAAACTGGCTAGGCGAATCCAAGCCAAAAAAGGCAGATGCCTGGGCAATGCTAAATATAAAGAAAAAATAGAAATATGTTAACCACAATAGATTTACTTTACGAGACATGCAGATATTATGCCAAATATATTGTTAAAAAGCACTAAAAAAGTTAAATTAAAATCATAATATTCAGGTATCTCAGGATTGAAGTGATAAAATTTGTATATTGTTCAATATTTTTGTGAAAAACAGGTTTTAGGCGAAAATAATTCTAAAAACCTTTGCTTATTGTTATTGTTTTGTGTTATTATTAGTCAATTATGGAAGAGAAATTTTATACAATTGTTGAAGAAATTTATGAAAAAGACTCTCGTTACAAAGAGGATGCGTATGCCTTTGTAATGGAGGCGCTGGGGTATACTCAAAAGAAATTCAAGAACCCAAAACATGTTTCTGGCGACCAAATACTTGACGGTATTAAAGAACTGTTGATGAACAAGTTTGGTCCAATGACAATGACCGTTCTTGAACATTGGGGAATACAGAATACGGAAGATTTTGGTAATATCGTTTTTAATCTTGTGAAGAACAAGATTTTGACCAAGACGGAAGATGATGATATCGAGCATTTTAAAGATGCCTATGATTTTGATGAAGTTTTCAATACAGGTTATCGTAAGCTACTTAATAAAAAGATAAGTCGAATGCGACAGGTCTAATAAGAAAATGAAAGTTGTAGAAAAACAAATGAACCAACCTTTAGGGTTGGTTTTTTTATGGCTTGCTAGTGACAACTAATTAGTAATTAATGTGAAAAATTTTGAAAGGAGCTCTTCATGAAACCATATTTATACGCGATCCTTTGTGCTTTGACGTGGGGCTGTGTGCCGATAATTGAGAAATTAGGATTGGCTAAAATGTCGGTCTGGCAGGGATTGTTCTTTCGCTGTTCAGGCGTTTTAGTGGGTATTATTCTCTTGACCATTTTTAAATACTCTGAGATCAAAGAAGTATTTGTTAACGTTCCTAGTCGATGGTATTTTCTCCCGATCGCCGGTATCATGGCATCATTTTTTGGACAGATATTCTTTTATAATGCAATTAAAACAGGGGAAGTTTCTAAGATGGTCCCCATAAGCGGGTCATATCCTTTAGTAAGTTTTCTTATCGGGGTGTTATTGTTCAGTGAAAAGTTGACTTTTGCAAAAGCAGGTGGAGTGTCGTTGGTTGTAATTGGAGTAATGCTGTTAAAATGATGATCGGTAAAGCACATGAGCAAACTAAATGAAACTTCAGTTCAATATGTAAAAGGTGTAGGCCCTGTAAAAAAGAAATTGTTCTCAAATCTTGGGATCGAGAGCGTCGAAGATCTTTTGTATTATTTTCCGAGACATTATCAGGACAGACGGGAGTTAACACCTCTGGCCCAGGTCAAGATCGGAGAGTATCAGACAATAACAGGCCTCGTTCTAAGCTGTAAGTCTCGAAGAAGTTACTATACAAAAAAACATGTTACTGAAGTGGTTCTGGATGACAAAAGCGGACGAATATTCCTGACTTGGTTCAATCAGCCGTATCTTGAACATTATTTTAAGAAAGATGCGCAGGTCGTTTGTTATGGAAAAGTCGATATGTACAAAAGCCGTATTCAAATGGTTTCTTGTGAATATGAAGTGATAGAAGGCGATGATGATTCTTTAAGCCTAAAATGCATCGTTCCTATTTACCCTTTAACACGCGGTATAACCCAGAGGTATTTGCGAAAAACTATCTCTTTGTGTATTGAAAAATTTAGAGATGATCTGGTAGATGAGCTTCCGGCAAATGTTAGGAAGAAATACAAACTTTCTAATATCAATAGCAGCATAGATAACATACATTTTCCAAAAGACTTTGATCAGCAAGAAGAAGCTCTTCGGAGAATATCATTTGAAGAATTCTATTTCTTTCAAATATCAATAATCTTAAGGCGCCTTAGCATAAAGTTTAAAAAAGGTATCAGCCAAAAGATCAGCGACAATGAGGCTCTTGAATTTATTAATTCTTTTGAGTTTGAATTGACATCCGCGCAAAGAAGAGCCATTGCCGATATGCGCGCTGACATGGGAGGCAACGGACCTATGCACAGGCTTCTTCAGGGAGATGTTGGTTCTGGAAAAACGCTCGTTGCAGTTTTTGGATGTTTTTTGTCCTTTAAGGCCGGGCATCAGTCATGTGTTATGGCGCCGACAGAAATATTAGCTCGCCAGCATTATGAGAATATTCAAAATATGGTCGATCGCGGTACGCTTAAAGGAATGAGAGTTGAGCTTCTTGTCAGTGCAATGAAAAAGAATGAAAAAGAAGAAATTTATAGAAAGATCGGGGGAGGGGAAGTTGATCTTGTTATAGGAACTCATGCGCTAATAAGCGAGGATGTTAATTTTAAGGACCTTGGTTTTGTCGTGATCGATGAGCAGCATAAATTTGGTGTCAGGCAAAGGGCCCTTTTAACTGATAAAGGCGGGAATCCGGATGTCCTGATCATGACGGCAACACCGATACCGAGGACATTATGCATTACTCTTTATGGTGATCTTGATATTTCTATAATTGATGAGATGCCTAAATCCCGGGGAAAAGTAAAAACGATTCATTACAATGAGGATCATTTAGAGCATGTTTATGATATTGTCAGGAAAAAGGTCACAGAAGGTTCGCAGGCATATTTTGTGTATCCTATAATTGAGGAATCTGAGACGCTAGATCTTAAGGCAGCAGAAGACATGTTTAAGCTTTTTACAAAGAAGGTCTTTAAGAACTTTAAGGTTGGATTGTTGCATGGTCAAATGAACAGGAATGAAACCCAGGAAATAATGACTAGCTTTATTGGCAGAGAAATTGATATACTAGTTGCCACGACAGTTTTGGAAGTCGGTGTTGACGTTAAGACAGCGAACGTAATGGTCATTGAACATGCTGATAGGTTTGGATTGGCCCAATTACACCAGCTTAGGGGCCGAGTAGGACGTGGTAAAGATGATGCGCTTTGCTTGCTGGTCTGTGACCCAAGGACAGATGAAGGTAAGGAAAGAATAAAGGCTATTCTTTCAACATCTGATGGATTTAAAATAGCCCAGCATGATCTTGAGATAAGAGGCCCGGGTCGTTTCTTTGGAAGGCATCAGCATGGTTTAAATGAATTGAAGGTCGCGAATCCGGCAACACAGCTTGACATTTTAGAGATGGCAAGAAAAGAGGCAATTGCCCTTACAGTCGATGATCCAAAATTAGAAAAAGATGATAATCTGGTAATCAAGAAAATAATAAAACGTAGATATCCAACTTATTTGATGGATGTAAAGGCAGGATAAATACATAGAAGACCCTCGTTTGTCACGCAGGGATCACATTCAAAAGGAGAAAATCATTAAAATTTCAGGTGGAAAATATAAGAGTCGTAATTTTTATATGCCAGCAGGCATCAGGCCAACCCAAAATATTGCCAGGAAAGCGATTTTTGACATTGTTGGACATGATCTGGAGGGGTTAGCCTTTTTAGAGCTTTTTGCAGGCAGTGGTGCTGTAGGCTTGGAGGCTCTTTCAAGCGGAGCAGATGAGGTATATTTTGTTGAAAAAGACCAGAGAGGCTTTGAGATTTTAAGCGAAAATCTCTCGCTGATCACGGGAGAGAGCACAGCAAGTGAAGATGCCGCGTATCAACTTGTCAACGCTGATGCCTACGTTGCAGTAAAGATGTTAGCTCGACGAGAAAAAAAGTTCGATATTGTCTTTGCAGATCCTCCATATGGTCGGGGATTGGCAAAAAAAGCCTTGAAAACAATAGAAGCCTATGATATATTACACCCCAAATGCACAGTAATTATCCAGCATGAAAAGGCTGAGATTATGCCTAAAATTGAAGGCAGGCTTAATCTTTTTATGCAGAGAAAATACGGAAGAAGTTTAATTAGTATTTATAATGTTAAAAATAATGAATAGAACTGCTATATATCCTGGAAGTTTCGATCCTGTCACATATGGCCATATAGACATAATTAAACGTGCTACAAACATTTTTGATAAAGTGATCGTTGCAGTTGCTGACAATTTTGTCAAAAAGAATTTGTTCTCAAAAGATGAGAGACTGGAAATGCTGAAGGAAGCGACGAAGGATATTAAGGGCATTAGTGTCGAGAGTTTTCAAGGTTTGGTCATTGATTTTGCTAAGAAGAACAATGTGAATGTTCTTATAAGAGGGCTTAGGGTCATTTCTGATTTTGATTATGAGCTTCAAATGGCTTTGACGAACAGAAGACTTAATGAAAATATAGAGACCTTGTTCTTAATGCCTAGCGAAGGCTATTCTTTTTTGTCATCTACGTTGATAAAAGAAGCCTCATCTTTAGGCGCGGATGTTTCGTCTTTTGTTCCAAAGACGGTAGAAGATAAGATAAAGGAAAAGCTTAAGACGCAGCAATGAAAATAAACATTAGCGATATAAATTCGCAAAGTTCAGATTTTAAAGGGCAGATAAGCAATGAGGCAATTGGTAGCACAGGTGTCCTTGCGTTTATTGAACCACTTAAAATAATCGCTAAGGTTGAGCGGATAGACGAAGCAGTGATCGCGAAAACGGCCGTTTCAGGAAAATATTCTGCTGTTTGTTCGAGATGCCTGGAATCAGTTGAGCAGTTGTGGGAAAATGAATTTCTGATCGCTGTTGAGATAGACAGGAAGACAGAATATATCGATCTTGGTGAAGAGATAAGACAGGAAGTAATATTAAATCTTCCGACAAGGGTTTTGTGTGATAAAGACTGCAAGGGGCTTTGTCCTGATTGCGGTAAAAATCTAAATAATGAAAAATGCAAGTGCAGTAGCATGTCTTAAGTCGTTCTTGCCTGCTGGCCAGCAGGCGCAGTAAGACCTCAAACTTGATTAAGGAGAATTAATAACATGGCACATCCAAAAAGACAACATTCGAAACAAAGGCAAAAAAAGAGAAGGACGCACTATAAGACTGCGACTCCTCAGCTCGCTACGTGTACGAACTGCCAGAAACCGGTACTTACTCACAGAGTATGTCCTTTTTGCGGTTTTTATAAAGGTCAATTAATTGTTGATGTAGTAGCTAAGAAAGAAAAGAAGGAAAAGAAAGAAGGTTAATCATCTTCTTTCTTTTTTTTTTTATTAGCAGAATAGGGGACAGCGCCCTATTTTGTTGCCCGTGAAATAGGTCGCTGTCACCTGTTTAAAACTGGAGATTACTGTGAAAATTGTTGTTGATGCAATGGGTGGCGATTATGCTCCAAAAGCTATCGTTGAAGGTGTAATAGATGCGATCAATGAGTTCAGCGTTAACATTGTTTTGGTGGGTGATCAGGAAGCGATCGAAAAAGAACTTGCCAATTATAAATATCCTAAAGATAAAATAGAGATAGTTCATACTGATGAAGCTATCGGCATGAATGAGCCAGCTACTACCAGTATACGAAAAAAAAAGAATTCTTCGATCTCAGTAGGCATAAAATTACTTAAAGAGCCCGGGTATAACGCTTTTGTCAGTGCCGGTAACACAGGAGCTGTTGTTGCAGCGTCTACAATATTCCTGGGAATGATGGATGGAGTTGAAAGGCCAGCCATCGGACTAGTCATCCCTACCTTAAAGAAGTTCGCATTTCTCATTGATGTTGGCGCAAATACCGAACCAAAAAGTCAGCATCTTGTTCAATCAGCGCAAATGGCGCGTGTTTATGCGAGAGAGGTGTTAGGAGTTCAAGACCCCAAAGTGGGCCTTGTAAATATCGGGTCTGAAGAAACCAAAGGAACCGGTTTTGAAAAAGAGACGTATAAGATGATGGAAGAAAAAGTCACTAATTTTGTCGGGAATGTTGAAGCAAACGAAGTCTTTTCGGGCAAGAGTGATTGTATTGTTTGTAACGGATTTGTTGGAAATATTATTATTAAGACTTCGGAAGGTTTAATGGAGTCAGCTGCGACTTTATTACGAAGAGAGATAAAAAAGAGCCCTATTGCGCTTTTAGGAGCGCTTCTTATGAAGTCTCGACTTAATCATATTAAAAAACATGCAGATTACAGCGAGTACGGTGGAGCACCTTTGTTAGGTGTTAATGGCGTTGTTATGATAAGCCACGGGCGTTCAAGTCCTAAGGCCATTAAGAACGCAATTAAGGCAACCATTAGCGAGGTTGAACACAATATCATTGAATCTATGGTCAAGGAGATCTCGGGTTAAAAACAAGTCTTTGTTTATTTTCAGCCCTGTCGGATTAAATTAAAATTATGACTAATATCGCAATATCTTCACTAGGGCATTATCTTCCCAAAAAAATATTAACAAACGCAGACCTCGAAAAGCTTGTAGATACATCCGACGAGTGGATCACTACTCGCACGGGTATCAAGGAGCGTCGCATTGCCTTAAAAGATGAGAAGACTTCTGACATGGCTATCGGAGCGGCTAAAGAAGCTTTAAAAAATGCAAAGCTTGAAGGATCAAAGATCGAGTTGATAATAGTCGCTACGACAACTCCTGATAGTTGTTTCCCGTCTGTTGGAAATATAGTTCAAAATGCGATCGGAGCTCATCATGCAGCGGCATTTGATGTGAGTGCAGCTTGCGCAGGATTTCTTTATGCTCTTACGACCGCAAAACAATATTTAGTTTCAGGCATGTATAAAAATGCGCTGGTCATCGCTGCTGACAAATTCACTAATTTGCTTGATTGGAATGACAGGCAGACATGTGTTCTTTTTGGTGATGGTGCAGGCGCTGTTGTTTTAAAGCCAACGAAAGCCAAGAAAGGCATACTTTCTGATTACCTGCTTTCTTTAGGTAAATATCAGCATGTCATGTATGTTGCAACAGAAAAGCGTAAGCCTCTCGACAAAGAAAACACCAAAATTCATTTCCCATATGCAGTAATGCATGGACAGGAATTGTTCAAGGTCGCAGTAAACTCCATGGCTGAAGCTGTTAAGATAGTTGTTGAAAGAGCAGGATTGGAGATGTCAGATATTGATTGTGTTGTTCCTCATCAGGCTAATGACAGGATAATAACTGCTATTGCAAAAAAACTGAAAGTCCCAAAAGAAAAGTTCTTTATCAACATCCATAAGTATGGGAACATGTCAGCTGCGTCGGTTGCCGTGGCTTTGTACGAAGCCGTTGAAGAAAAAAAGATAAAAAAAGGGAGCAATGTTGTTTTAGTTACGTTTGGCGCCGGCTTAGTTGCTGCAGCCAACGTTGTGAAATTCTAGAAGGTAATAAGATATGAAAAAAGTAGCTGCTATATTTCCGGGTCAGGGATCGCAAAGCATTGGAATGGGTCAGGAGTTATATGAGTATTCTCCTGCAGCAAAAGCAATATTTGATAAAGCTGACGGCATTATTGAAGGTTTGAAAGAAATAATCTTTCACGGCCCCCAGGAAAAATTAACCGCTACACGGTATTGTCAGCCAGCAATTATGACAGTAAGTATTGCGGCATATGAAGCTTTAAAGGCAAACTATAAGTTTAAAGGCCTGAACTTGGCGTTTACATGTGGGCACAGTTTAGGTGAATGCAGCGCGCTGGTTGCTTGCGGGGCTTTAAGTTTTGAGGATGGTCTTAAGCTTGTAGCTAAACGTGCTGAGTTTATGGAAGAAGCCTGTAAGATAAATCCAGGCAAGATGGCGGCTATCATTGGTTTTGATGAATCTAAGCTTGTTGAGATATGCGAAAAGACAGGTGCTCAAATCGCGAATTATAATTCTGATAGCCAGATAGTTATTACCGGCGAATCTGATAAAGTGCTTGAAGCTGCTCAGCTTATTAGTGCACAAGGGGCAAAGCGTCTGGTTGTTCTTGAGGTTGCCGGCGGCTTTCATTCTTCTCTGATGCAGCCTGCGGCAGATAAATTTAAAGAATTTTTGGCGGGAATAGAATTTAATGATCTGGATTTTCCTATCATTAGTAATGTAGATGCGTTTCCTACTACTAATATAGAGAAGATAAGAGAGAACCTGTCAAAACAGATAGTTTCTTCAGTTCAGTGGGTAAAATCGATCCAATATGTTAGCGAACAAAGAATTAAAGATTTTATTGAATTTGGTCCGGGTAACGTGCTAAAAGGATTGATAAGGAATATCGATAGAGAGCTGAATGTTTCGAATATAAGAGTTGCTGATGATGTTGATAAGATAGAGGTGTAATATTTGGCTGTAAGCTTTAAGCGGTAAGAAGTTAGAAGAAAAACAGTAATAGATATAAAGCGGTTTGGGTATTCCAAACCGTTTTTTTTGTTTTCCCGCCCAACACTTTTTGATCATTAATCCTAAAACTGAAAAATTCGACCATTTTACAGCACAATGTAATATTTTTACAAAAACCATTGACCCCTATAGATTTGTGCATGTATAATCTTAATTATTAAAATTATGATTAGTATGAAGTAATAAGAGTTAAGAAAACACATAATATACTATGTTTTATGAATATAT
>JAHJCZ010000012.1 GCA_018812705.1 Candidatus Omnitrophota bacterium | reverse complement strand
GTCGTTAAAAAGAAAGTTGTAAAGAAAGTGGCTAAGAAAGTTGTAAAAAAAGTTGCTAAGAAAGTTGTAAAAAAAGTTGCTAAAAAAGCTGTAAAAAAAGCAGTTAAAAGGAAATAAGCGAATCCTTTCAAATAAAAAAACCCTTTGGTTCGTTCCAAAGGGTTTTTTTATTAAATTTAAATTTAGAAAAGCTGAACTACTACTTCGCTTTCTTGTTAATAACTTTCTTCGCGACCTTCTTTACTGTCTTTGTTCCTTCTTTTTTCGTTGCAGGCTTCGCAGCTGCCACTTTGGACGGACTTTTATCTTTCTTTTTCATAACATCTTCATATTTTTCAGGCATATTATATTTCATCCAGCCTGAAGCATACATTCTTATCCATTCATCTGTAGCTCTTTCAATCCCAATACTATACCCGGCTTTTTGACTTTCTATCCAAAGATGCTTATTTATCTCTTCAATTACTTGTTTGTTTTTTAACAATTCCCTAAGATCGGTAATCTTCATACATCCTCCTTGTTTTGTTAAAAAAATTCACCGATGAATTTATGGAGTAATTATATCTTAATTATTTTTAAACGCAACTTAAATTTCAAAATGTCACGCAAGAGCACTTTCGTTCTCAGAATCCCTCAAAAATAAAACTGAAGTTCCGATCACAGATGACACGTTTCTAATTAATTCAATATCCGGCTTTTCCTGCATCCCAAAAATGTTAACATCAGCCTTTGGAGCTTGTTTTAATAATTCCATAAAATTTCCGACTAATATTTCAACTTCAACATCCAAAGGCAATCTCATAATTTTTTTTAGTTTCAGCAAATAATTAAGAGCTTCTTGCATATCCTGCTCATCATAAACAACTTGAACGATTCTAAGCACCCCATCCCAATTTCTTTTCAATTGCAAAGCAATAAGAATTGAAAGATTCATGTTAGGTGACTGACTTCTAACCCATAAGTTAACATCTCTTTCTAAACCAAAACCAGCGTTCTTATCATACTTAAGAACAATATTACTTAATCCTTCATCAGACGCTTTTTCAACAATGCCGCCTGCAACATGATCCTGATCATTCTCTTCATTTAGAACATAAAACATTGTGTTTGGCGGGAAAAATAGTCCGCCTACAGTTTGCATAACAGTAACTGCCCCTTCTAAAACTTCTGGCGCTTGGACAACAGCCGTTTCAACAAAAATGTTCTCATCTCTTAATCCTTTTACTTTAAGAGATAATTCTTGATTCAATCTTTCCTTAGGATCAATAGGAACACCATCATTCGTTTGATTATCAATGTTCTTTAAAGAATACAGCTCTTCTGAGTTTTTCTTATCAACAACTTTAAATATAGTTAATCGTCCTGTTGGTAAAATAATATTCCTCAAGAATGGCAAAGCAAAATCAAGCTTCTGCATATCTTCAACAGGCACAAGTAAATTTGGTTTCCATATCTTCGGATAATAAGGCAGCTTACTTGCGGCCTTTGCAAACTGCTCAGCAACAAAAACCAGCAATCCACTTCTAACATCAGGAAAATAAGCTTGCGATTCAGTTTTTATCAAGACAACATACATGACAAAAATAACAATAAACGCAATGAGACTGAACTTTGTATCTATCAAGAACATAACAGCCACACAAGAAACTGTTCCAAAAAAAGGTATGATCTTGGGAACCTGGAATGTAGGACGAAAACTTGGAATACCAATGGACTGCTCAATAAATACTGTCAGGTTGATCATTCCATATGTTATCAAGAAAAACATGGTCAACAGGCTAGCGATCTGGTTCAAAGAACCGAATAAAATTGTGATCAAGGCAAGCAATGCCGTAAATAGAATCGCTGTTGACGGCTCTCCTCTCTTGTTTATCCTTGCAAAAGTATCCATGAAAGGCAGTATTGAATGTTTCCCCATAGCTAAAAGAACTCTGGGCGAACCTACGAACATGGCCAAAGCTGAAGAGATCGTTGCCCCCATGATCCCTGCAACTACCATCCACTTCCAACGACCCATTTCAACAGCAACTGAAGTATTTACCCTTAATTCAGCTAACGGTATTTGTTTTGCATACCAATAGCTAAGCAATACATAAATAACAAAACTTACGCCAATTGCTGCAAGAGTTCCAAGAGGAATACTTTTTCTGGGATCATTTAATTCACCTGACATTGAAGCACCTGCCAAAACTCCGGTAACCGCAGGGAAAAATACAGCAAAAATAGTCCAAAATTGACCCGGCTGATAACCTCCCCAAAAAGAAAACTGGTGAGAAACATTACTTCCCTTACCCATCATAATTGAAGCAATAGAAAGACCAATTAAAACAAAAATAAAATACTGGACCTTAAATGCAAACTTTGCGCTCAAATAAGAAATGATCAATAACAATACCCAAGCAATTAAAGAAACCAATAATAGGGAGTGGCTTGGAAAAACGAACAACCAGCACTCCGCAAAACCAGTGATATAGAATGCGACCGATATAGCCTGTGATATATAAAGAGGAAAACCAATTGCGCCTCCTGCTTCAAGACCAAGAGACTTTGTTATTATTGAATAAGCGCCTCCTGCCCCGATCCGTATATTTGTAACAACACTAGACATTGAAAGAGCTGTAGCCAATGTGATCATGTTTGCAAACCCTATTATTATCAAAGTCCCGCCAAAGCCAATATTACCGACAACCCATCCCAAGCGTAAAAACATAATAACGCCTAAGATGCTCAACAAACATGGAGTGAACACTCCCTCAAATGTTGAAAAACGTTTTGCCATAATAATCGCGCCTCACATTGCGCTTATCTTATTGTTCTCTTCGATATTTATGTTCTGCGTTCAATTCGATTTAAAACTGCTATAATCCTACAACATCAAGCCCAAATTCTTTTTTCACTTTAATCTTTGCATCGACAAACTCTTGATGGTCCAGCATGAACAATCCGGAGATCTTTCTTATAATCTCAATTTCATCGTTATCCAGTTCGCCATCGATACAACCAACCCTGAATAAATTCTCAATTATCGCAATTCTTGACTCTCTATTAATGCCTTTTTTAACTTCACTAGTAAACTCATAATAATCTATTTTGTTTATAGAGGCTTCTTCTATCGCTCTTAGCACAATAGGCATGTCATCATCTGAAATATTCTCACAAGCCTTAAGAACCTCAATTATCTTCCCTTTCTCTGCCGGAAGAAATTTTTCATCCGCCTCTGCAACTGCCCAAAGCAAAACGCCTAAAGCAATTAAGTTATTAACTTCACAATTCTCAAGATGAATTTCTTCCTTTCTATACTTTGGATCAATTTTTTTTATTAAATTCTCTAAAAAACCCATAGCTCTCCTTTATAATCAATTATTTTAGTATTTCGGAATAGATCAATTTTAAATTATTTACAGATTGATCCGTTGTTTTAGCATCAAGAACCGTTATTAAGAACAAGTATTTCTTGCCAAGCTTAAATGATCTGGCATCGTCAACGAAGACTATTAGATCTTTTGCTCCAAGGTCATAACCCACAAGCTCCTTTTGCTCATGTGATATAACAATATTCTCGCCCATACACGGCTTGCATAAAGCCCCTTCGGGACAAGCAGGGCATTCATAGATCTTTGCAACATAGCCCACAGTATGATATGTACCATAAGTGACTTCTTTCTTGATAATATCTTCAATGGAATAAATATTATTCAACCCGATCTTTTTCCTTACTTTCTCTATAGTGACATCTATTGTTTCAGCACAAGAATAATTAGCGAATGTACAAAAAAGAATAAATAAAGGAACTATTGTTCTTTTTCTCATATTGTCACCTCATTAAAAATGATCATAAGATCTAACTTTTAAACAAATGATTCCAACACATATAATGAAAGAAAGTAAACTTAAGATGGTGATCGGAGTTAATTTTAAACTTATTCCATATACGAACAAAAAAACAAATCCCACACAAAACAACACAAAGGAGATCAATGGCTGACTGGTAAGTGTCTTCATACCTGCAGCATCAAATGCCTGCAATAAAAATGCCACAGCCAAGCAAAAACTACCTGCATAACCTATTATTGAATGATATGGAAAAGATCTCTCTGAAGAAAATGATCGTTCTCCCTGCATTGCAGTTCTAGATGAATTAACAACATTGCCGCCATCTGAGGATTTAACTTCATGCTCCTCGCCAATACTAAAAAACGTAGCTTTTGTTTCCTGCCTGTTCTCAGGCTCTAATTTAGCCGCCGAACTGCTCGAGGTTTTCTTCTGCATAATGACGTGATTCAAAGGATCACTGCTGTAGCTTTTAACTCCTGAAGTTTTTTTAACACTGACTGGCTTCTTTGTATAATGATCGCCTCTGGTCTTATAATATCCTTTATGAAATCCTTTGGATATTGGTTTTCCCAAATAGAGCAAAAGAGCGAAGAACACAACCACCATAAAACAAAAAGCGAAGATCTTTTTAAATTCTAATCTTGGCTCTTTTTCACGATAACCAAAATACTCGCCTTCAATGAGGCTTACAGTCTTACATACAAAACTAAGATCAAGAAAAACAACTGATAAATATATAAACAACCTCAAAGGAGATATCGCTTCAGACATCCCAGAAATATAGCCTAGATCTATCCATTTACTGCATAAAGTAAAGATCAAACCATAGGTGATAATACTCATTACTGCCCATCCGCAATAAAGCCAAACCTTGATCCAATTCCTACATCTAGCTATACCTATACCCGAGATCAAATGGAATATACCTCTAAAGAGAATCGCCAAATAGACCAAGGCGATAAGATCCTCATCTATAACATAAAGAATCACATTTTTAGGATAATTAACAATGAACTCTAATAAAAAATATGCGCTGAACAAACCTACGATCTGAGCTACACCTAGAACAATACGAATAAGCCCATAGGCTTCAAGAACATATTTTTTATTATTTAATTCCATTTTTTTTCACTTACCTAAAAGGATCATTCAACAACGATCTTATAATAATTATGCTTTGAAAGATCCAGAGCGTTACCGCCAAGAGAAACAAAAGAGATCACATCAAATGCAGTATCAACTTTCACTTGACCGATCTTTGCACTACCCTCGTAAACACTAAGTTTACTTCCCTTTGACAACCCATGAACTGCACCTAAAGTGACCATGATCCTTTCTGTTTTACGGTCAACCCATAGCAGCCCCTCTCTTCTGGCTTTTTCCGCATCATCATAAACAGCTTCAGACTCTCTTACCAGCGCCTTTACACTAATAGTCTTTTCAACACTTTTTACTTCTTGGGGCTGTTCTTTGGCTGGTTCCTTCTTTAATACCTCTTTTGATTCTTGTTCAGGAAGCTTCTTCTTGATCTTATCGCTGATCTTTGACATCCTATCCTTGATCCGACTCTCAACATTTTTCTTAACTGCTTTTTTGGGCTCTTCCTTTATCTTTTTATCAACTAACTTTGGCAAGCCCGCAGCCTTCACTGTACCTGTTTTCTTTCGTGCTTCCATCTTCGGCTTCACTTCCAAAATATAAAATGCAGTGACAGCACAAAGCAAAGCAAAGATCATAAGAACCAACCCAATAAATATTTTCTTAATATTTAATTTTGCCATAAATAATCCTCTGTAAAAGTTGCATGTTTGTGTTTATTTTCTGCCAAGTAATGCGAACATCTTCTTCTTGTAAGCTTCAACTCCAGGCTGATTGAATGGATTAACATTTTCCAAATAACCTGCAATAGCAACCGTTCTTTCATAGAAATAATACAGCTGCCCCAAATGAAATGGGTCTGCCTGTGAAAGGGATATCGTCATATTTGGGACTCCGCCTTCAAAGTGAGCCTCGGCTGTTGCCTTATATGCTTGCTTATTAACAAAGTCGAGATCTTTACCAGCAACAAGATTAAAATCATCAAGGTTCTTATCATCCTCAGGAATGATAACAGAATATTTTTGCGATTGTATATCAATAAAAGTTTCAAAAACATTCCGCATCCCATCCTGCATAAGCTGACCCATTGAATGAAGGTCTGTTGAGAGAATTAGTGATGCTGGAAATATACCTTTACCATCTTTTGCTTCACTTTCACCATATAGTTGCTTCCACCACTCAACCACATATTTCATATTGTCGTAAAAAGAAGCTGTTACCTCAATATCTTTTCCTTTTTTGTGAAGAAGGTATCTTGTAGCTGCATACTGATAAGAAATATTCGTTTCGAGATCCATCTTTGAATACGCTTTCTGACCTTCAACCGCGCCCTCAACTAGACCTTTAATATCAATTCCTACTAAAGCCAAAGGAACTAACCCTACCGGAGTAAGAACAGAGAACCTTCCTCCAATATCATCTGGAATAACAAATGACGTATATCCTTCAGCATCTGCTATCTGTCTTAAAGCTCCTTTGCTTTCATCAGTCACACAAATTATTCTTTTCCTCAATTCTTCACCTTCATACTTTTCCATCAACATTTTTTTAACGATACGGAACGCAATAGCAGGCTCAGTTGTCATTCCAGATTTTGAAATAACTACAACTGTTACCCTCTTATCTTTTAAAGAATCCAGCAAGCTATGTAGATAATCAGCATTAATATTATGACCCGCATAATATATAGGGATCTCTCCGCCTCTCATATATTCAACAGTTGCTCTAATGCCCAAATAAGATCCGCCTATACCAATGCTGATAATGCAATCAGAATACTCCCTTACCTCCTTACCCAATTCGATCAGATCATCCAGCATTTTAGGGTCAATTCTACCAGGAAGGTCTGTCCATCCGGTATACTCACTTCCAGCCCCTGTCCTTTTTTCAAGATCATTATGTGCCTTCTCTATATTAGGTATAAGCGCATCTACCTCTTTCTCTGAAATAAAACCCTCAAGATGTTTGCGGTCTAAAATAATGCTCATAATAATTCCTTTCTTAACAAATAATTTAATCCTTTAGTTTGTTACATTTTACACCAAGGATAACCAAAAAAACACTATTTTAACCCAAATAATGAATCTCGTTGTTTGTATTTAACCTTTTGGCCAATACATTGATTCATTAGCTCGCCTTTAACAAACTATCTCTTCTATCGAAGAGTAAGTAGCATCCAACAAGATCTTAAGTTCCTTTAACGTAATTGACAAAGGCGGCATTAATACTATCACGCTGCCAAGCGGCCTTAATATCACTCCCTTTTCCCTGACCTTCTTACAAACCTTTACGCCTATTCCTTCTTCCCAAGGAAAAAGAGCCCTTGTCTTTTTATCTTTTACAAGCTCAATCCCGACCATAAAACCCTTTTGCCGAACTTCGCCAACACAATTAAGCTTTTCAAATCTCTTTAACTTTCTTGTTAAGAATTCTATCTTCGGTTGCAGTTTCTGCAATGTTCTTTGTTCCTTAAAAACTTCCAGATTTGCTAATGCAGCTGCACAACAAAGAGGATTACCTGTATACGTATGTCCATGGAAAAATGTCTTTTTGTCTTTATAATCAAAAAGGAATCCATCAAAAACTCTTTTTGTGGTCAAGGTAGCTGCTAGAGGCAAATATCCGCCTGTTATTCCTTTTGCCAAGCACATGATGTCAGGCCTTACCCCTTCATGCTCACATGCGAACATCTTTCCGGTCCTGCCAAAACCTGTTGCAACCTCGTCAACAATTAACAGTACTTCATATTTTTCACAAATTCTAGCCATCTCTTTGAGAACACCCTTAGGCCAGATGATCATCCCCGCTGCACCTTGCACGATCGGCTCAACAATAAAAGCACCAATAGATCCCGACTCTACTTTCAAAAGCTTCTCAAGCCTCTTAAGACAGTTAAAATAATCTGCTGAGCCTGTATGCATTTCTGATGGAAAATCCAACTTTATTGCTTTAAAGATCAACTTGCTATAAACCTCATGGAACAAGCTAATACCACCAACGCTCACGCTGCCTAAAGTATCTCCATGATAAGAATTCTCTAAATGAACGATCTTCGTTTTCTTTTTCTTTCCAACATTCTGCCAATACTGATAAGCCATCTTGATAGCGATCTCTACTGAAGTAGAACCGCTATCTGAATAAAATACTTTTTCCAATCCTTTTGGAGCAATACGAACCAGTTCTTTTGCCAGTTCAACAGATGGTGTATTTGATAGTCCTAGCAATGTAGAATGACTAAGCTTATTTATCTGATCCTTAATAGCCTGATCAATATATTTCTGCCCGTGGCCATGAACATTGACCCAAAGACTTGAGACTCCATCTAAATATTTATTTCCATCGGTATCGATCAGGTAGCTGCCTTTAGCTCTATCAATTACAAGAGGGTCTTCCTCAAGCCAATCCTGCATTTGAGTAAATGGGTGCCATACATACCTTTTATCCATTTCAACCAATTTATTAGTAATAGCTTTATCAGATAAATTAAATATCTTATTAATATTTATAGCATTTGAACATTTATCGACAATGGCCTGCTGATCAACTTTATCAAGAAACGGAACTTGACCTAAAATATCCACACCGGAATAATCCTTAATAACACTAGGATTTGTCTGCTCGGGAATACCTCCCTTATTCTTCGAAGTATTACAAAACAAAACACCCTTTACATTGATCCCGAGGCTTTTTGCTTGATTGATCGACAACAAAGTATGATTTATTGTCCCTAAGCCTAGCCTGGAAACTATTATCACCTCCAGCTCAAGATCTTTTATCAGATCTGCGATCAAATAATCTTTACAAAGAGGCACAAGCAATCCGCCGGCACCTTCAACTATCATCATTTCATGTTGGGCGCTTAACTTTTGGTATGCTTTAATAATCTTCTGCGGATCAATTTTCCTTCCTGCTCTTTTTGCTGCAGTATTAGGGGATAAGGGTTCTTCGAAATAATAAGGATTGATCAGGTTAAAATCATCTTTAAGATCAAGAGCATTCGTTATCTTTGAGGCATCATCTCCGCTGCACTGGACAGGCTTCATATAGCCAACATCAATTTTTTTATCTTTCAGCAAATGTCCTAGAACCAAAGATGCATAAGTCTTTCCAGCGCCTGTATCTGTCGCCGTAACAAAAATACCTTTTCGTTTCATGTTTGATCCTTATATATCATTACCTCTCAAAAAATTATGCAATGTCGAGGGAAAAACAAGGGGTTTTCACAGCGCCTCACCATAAATGACTTCAAGGGTAGCAAAAACTCCGTCCTGTTCACTAAAGTTTGTACTGTAAAATTCATTTGCTTTGCTTAACAACCTTCTCCCCACAAAAGCATCTTTCTTTAAAGAATTAGCACCAATATTTTTTATCCACCTTACGAGATCATACATGCTGGTAAATCTAACCTTTACACACTCTGAATAAACATTTCTTACATTAAATCCTGCATCCGCAAGAGAGCTATCAACATAATTCAGATCAGCTAATTTCTGTATAGGAAAACGATCCCTGCCTTCTAATATCTTTAAAGAATCATCTAATGAAACAAACAGCTCTTTAAACGTATTTCTACCAAACATTGAAAAACAAAATCTTCCATCTTCTTTTAAACAATACCTGCTCTCCATAAAAGCATTACTTAAATCCTCTACCCACTGGTAAGCCAGATTAGAAACGATAATGTCAAAAGAATTCTCTGCAAAAGGCAAGCTACAAGCATCTGCACAGGCAATTAATATCCTATCTTTTTTTGACTTAGCGAATTGCAGCATCCCTTTTGCAAAATCCACGCCAAACACTTTCGAACTTGAATACTTGTCTCTTAATCTGCTCGTCAAATATCCCGTGCCCATTCCAATATCAAGAATAGTTTCCGGATCCTCGATATTATCTATCTTGCTGATCAATATTTCGCCAACATTCCTGTGAAAAGATGTCAGTTCATCATATTTCGATGCGACATTCGAGAACACCCTGCTTACCTTGTTTGAATTTCTTATCGTGCTTATCATATTTATTGTAATAAAAATTCTTCCAATATATCATTAAATTCATGTGGTTTACTTAAGAACGGGAAATGTCCGCATTTATCAAAGATATCAAATCTCCCTTTCGGAACAAGTTCTTTTAAATGATTAACCGCATCTATATTACATATGGTGTCTCCTTCTCCATTTATGAACTGGGCAGGAATATCAATCTTTCTTAATATATCTGTTAGGTCTTCCTTCTCTAATATACTTAAATACTCAACAAGCGCAGGCTTCATTGGCGCCTCATTAAATTGCCTGAACTTCTGAAGCCATTTATATCTGCGCGATGCTCTTTCTTCCTTTGTAAAAAGAGATCTGAAAAATACATTTACTATCGAAGGATAACTTGTATCGAGCTGACCTCCCAATTTTCTGATCTTTTCAACATCTAATCCATATGGGAAATCCTTTGATCTTGAGAATTTTGGAACAGAGCCGACAAAAACCATTTTCTTAAATCGTTCGGGTGATATTTCATACAACCTCAATGATAAAAGACCACCCAATGAACTTCCAATAGAAACAATATTATTCAATCCCAACTCATCCATAACCATATTCAGGTCCTCGGCAATTTTTTTAAAAGACACGCTCTGCCAACCTGATTTACCGTGGCCAGGAAGATCAAATCTCACCACCTTATATTTGGTTGAAAAATATTTATATTGCTGACGCCAAATGCGAAGGTCTACGCCCCATCCATGAAAGAAAACAAGAGTCTCACCCTCTCCATTTATATCGTAGTTCCAATCAATGCTGGATCTTGAGATTATGCTGGGCATACTTTATTGTCCCTTTCACTCTGATCTGATCATAATAGATCAGCAGCAATTGTTTTTATCTGTTGAATTAAATGATCCAGGTCTTCTTTTCTATGAGTAGCCATGACCGTTAAACGCAATCTCGCCATATTCTTCTCAACAGTTGGAGGACGAATAGCACTTATATAAATACCTGCATCAAAAAGCCTCTCTGAGAAGTCAACAGCTAGTTTAGAGCTTTTCAGCAATACAGGAATGATCGGCGTTTGGGTATTCATTGTATCAAGGCCTATTCTTTTTAACGCCTCATTAACATATTTTGTATTGTCCCATAACAACTTCCTTAGCTTGCTGTTTTCTTCAATGATATCAATAGCTTTTATTGATGCAGCCGCTATCATCGGGGGCATTGCAGTAGTATAAATAAAGCTCCTTGCTTTATTGATCAGCAATGAGATCAATTTATTTGATCCGCAGCAATAAGCGCCAAAAGAACCAACCGCCTTTGACAATGTCCCCATTTGAACATCAATTTCCTGCTCAACTCCAAAATGCTTAGCTAATCCTTCTCCCTTCTCACCCATTACACCAAAAGCATGTGCTTCATCTATCATTACAGAACAGTCATATTTTTTTGCTAGTTCACAAATTTTATCCAGCGGCGCAATATCTCCATCCATACTAAAAACACTATCAGTTATTATGCACTTTTTTTTAAAGGGTCCCTCTTGTTTCAACATTTCTTCAAGAGAATCCATATCGCAGTGCTTATAACGCTTGAGCTTAGCACGGCTCAACAGTATCCCATCAACTATTGATGCATGATTAAGTCTATCAGAATATATAACATCTTCCCTGTTAAACAGGCTCGAAATAATACCGACATTTGCCATATACCCAGAACTAAAAACAAGACAATTCTCCGCGCCTTTAAATCTTGCAATTCTTTCCTCTAGCCGTCTATGTGCAGTCATATTCCCGCAAATAAGCCTGGAAGCGCCAGAACCAAAACCTGACTTTTCTATCTCATCAATAGCTGCTTTACACAACCTAAAATCATCAGCAAGCCCTAAGTAATTATTAGAACAGAAATTCAAAACTTCCTTGCCATCAACAACGATCCTGCTTCCTTGAGTAGAAGAAGTGATCTTCATCTTGCGCTTCAATCCATTTGCTTCTAAGGAATTTAATTCTTTTTCTAAATAATCATTCAACATTATTACTATCCAAATTACATTATTTTGAATACTGCTGCCGTCATTCTGACCAACGGGGAGATTAGTTTTTCAAACTAATCTCCTATATGCTCAACATCGCCGCTCATTCTTTTTACAGTTAAACCATCGCTGTCACAAACTATCAATCCCCCATGTTCATCGATATCAATAGCTTTTCCTTCAACTGAATATCCGGAATCTTTTATCCTCACCATATTCCCTAAGGTCAACGAAAGCTCTTTCCATCTGGAAATAATTGGCGCAAACCCGTCTTTTCTCCAGACTAAATACCATTTCTCCAAACTTCTTAAGATCTCCTTTGTTAACTCAACTCTAAAAACAGACTTTCCTGTTTCCTTCTTTAAGGAAGTTGCATTCTCAGGTAAACTTTTTAAATTAGTATTAACATTAACGCCGATCCCAATTACAACAAACTTAACGCTATCAATTTCTGCATTCAATTCGATCAATATACCAGCGACCTTTTTATTATCGATCAAAATATCATTCGGCCATTTGATCTTGGCATCAACAGCACACATATCCCTTACTGCCTCACAAACTGCGACTGAACTTAAGAAAGTGATCTTTGCTACATCAACAGAGTGGATATCAGGCCTAAGAATGGTTGAAAAATAGATACCTTTTTGCTTTGGCGAACACCAGCTTCTTCCCATTCTTCCTTTTCCATGAGTTTGGCTTTCTGCACAGACAATGGTTCCATCCTTGGCACCCTGAAGACCAAGTTCAAAAGCTACATCCATGGTAGATCCTAATGTTTCATAATAATATATCTTCTTACCTAATATTTTTGTCTTTAAACCACATTGGACTTCTTCCGGGATCAATTTATCTGGGAAGGTAGTTAACTTATAACCAACTCTAGGCATAGCTTCAATGCCATATCCTTTCTTGCGTAAACACTCAATATTCTTCCAAATAGCTGCACGGCTTATTTCCAGACTTTTACTGATCTCTTCACCAGACACATAATTACCCTTTTTTCTTAAAATATCTATGATCTTTGCTTGCATAAAACTCTTCCCCAAATCTTAAAATGAATTAAACCCTTATAATGATCAATACCCCGTATTGCTGACCGGTCAATACTAGTTAATGATATTACCGAAAGATCAACATATTGTCAACCTAATCAAGTTTTTTGGTTTACGTTCTCAAAGCTGGCTTTGCATTTAGATCAGGCTCTATGGATATAGTCCATGATCCACTAAAACAAGCTGTGAAAATCCTCGGTAAAATCTGAACAAAGTGATATAATGCGAGCTATGAAAGCCTTGAAAAAATTTCTATTCATACTGCTTGCCTTATTCATGCTCGGAACAATAGTGTATTATTATATTAATAATATCTTTCTCCCTGTAAAGTTCCGGCATTATGTTGAAATAAGAGCCCAGGAAATACTCGGGAGGCCAGTCTCTATTGGCAAATTAGAATTTGAAATCATCAAGGGCTTTGTTATAAGCGACATTGAAATTCAAAAGAAGGATGATGCTTTTAAGAACGTTGCAAAGATCAAGGAAATTTCCTTCAATGTATTATTCGCTCCAATATTTAAGAGCAAAAAGATCATAATCCCAACTATCAGAATAAGAGATGCTGTTGTTTTTATTGAACGAATAGAAAATGATAAATGGAACTTTTCTGACTTGCTGATCAGAAAACCTGCAGAAAACACTAAATACACCTTTTTGGTTAGAAAATTATCCGTAAGTAATTCTCTAATTAATTATTCTGATCTATCGCAAGAACCTGCCATTGAGGAATTATTTGAAAACATCAATTTTGACATTGCTCTCTCTTTACAAAAAAAGATAACTTTTATAGCAGAAACAGATTTAAAGCATAACCGCTCAAAACTATCACTTAATGGTGATTATGATCTTGATCTAAGCACTCTTTCTTCGCGTGTTTCGATCAACAACCTTGACATTAAAAACAACTTAAAATTTTTTAATATATCTGCAGACCCTTTCTTAAATAACGCACTTCTCTCATCAGCTGACTTGAATGCAATCATCAAAGACAAGACACTTTCTCTATCTGGACGCATTGCTTTTGAGGTTATTGATATTTATATCAATAACCATAATAAAATATCAGGCAACCTTAGCTCAACCAATTTTTATGCAAAATGGAATGAAAACAATATTGACCTAAAAGGCATTTATGAACTCTCTGAAGCCAAGCTTCTTTTTAATGAGAACAGTTCGATCGCAGCAGATATTGTTGCAGATATTGCAAATCTATCCTTTTCCAATAAAGTGCTGTCAATTAATGGAGCATTCTCTGGAAAGAATACTAAATTCACTTTAGGAAATGACAATAGTTACGCTGGCGACCTTAGCATCAATGATGGCTTCTTTTTCTCCGAAGGTGATATTTTTAAGTTTGAAGGGAATTTGATTTCAAGTAATTCGGATATTGTTTTTCTCAAAGACAACTTTCTAAAAGGAAACATAGACGCAAAAAACATTAAAATCCTTAAAACATTAGAAGGCCTCAAACTAAACTCAAATCTAAATATTGATGACGCTCGTTATCTTTACGGAAACAACCTTCAGGCAAATGGCGATCTGTTTTTGAACGATTTTAACTTAATAACAAAAGCAAACACCATGACATATGTGAGCAAGGTCAGATTAAACAATTCTGATATTACTCTCAATAATAAATTCAACCTTAAAGGAAGCATTCAATCCGACAACACGAAAATAATTTGCAGCAAAGAGCAAACGCTTCTTGCTAGCGAATTCTTTATTGAAGGGGCTAACCTTGCGATTGACGAGGAAAAAAGATTACTAGCAAGCCCTAGCATTAT
This sequence comes from Candidatus Omnitrophota bacterium, assembly GCA_018812705.1. Classification (GTDB taxonomy): domain Bacteria; phylum Omnitrophota; class Gorgyraeia; order Zapsychrales; family Zapsychraceae; genus Zapsychrus_A. The sequence goes on along the minus strand of JAHJCZ010000012.1, from coordinate 9,281 downwards.
TATTGATCTAAAGTATATTCCCAAAAATGGTTCAAATCTTGAAAATGATCTTAAATATACTGCAACAGCAGAATTTTCAAACGCTCTTTTAACTGGCCTTCCTAATGTAGAGGTCTTAAGGAATATATTTGGAAAAATAACCTTAGAACCAGATCTGGTAAAAACTGATCTTATAACGTTTAATGCCGCAGATACTGATATCAAATTATATGGTAATTTGCAAAATTTCAAAAAGCCTACTATTGATATTCAAGCTTCTTCAGATAAAGTTGATATTGAAACTTTTACCAAGCTTTTTCCTGTAATTGAAGAAAAAGCTAAATTAAAAATATCAGGGCTCACATCAGCTTCACTAGGCTACAATGGAAAGATCAAAGATATTTCCCCAAAAAATATATCTGCATCATTTGATCTTGCTCAAGCAAAGATAAAGCTAAAATTCTTGCCGGAAACTATAACTGATATAAATGGAAAGATTAACTACCTTAATGATGTGATCACATGGGAACAGTTAAAAGGTAAGTACAAAGAAGCTCCTTTTTCATTAACCGGAACCCTTGAAAACCTATCCAGGCCTACTGTTCTAACAGGGTTTGCTAGTGACAAACTGAATTTTTCAACAGAAATCCGCCCACTTCGCGAGGCATTTAGAATAATATCTCTTAAGGGTTCTTTCTTGAGATCAATATATGATATTACCGGCGATGTCCACTTCTTCACAGACGCCTCTCCAGATATTGACCTTAGAGGCGTACTAACTCTTGATCTGGAACAAATAGCAAACTCGCTTACATCCCTGCCTTTTATAATTAATTCTCCTAATATTCTATCATTGTTAAATAAACTATCACCCGTTGGTACAGTCGCGCTTGAAGCACTTTATAAAGGAAAACACGATGATTGGAGAAGTTGGCAACTTGTTTTAAAAGCAAGCGCACCTAATGTATCATTGGATAAAACACTTTTTGAAAATGTGATCTTAAGTTATGAGCAAAGAGATCTTCATGTCAGTAAATTTGACTTTAATTGCAATTTATATGATGGGATACTTAATTTCTCTTCAACAGCGGATCTAACTCAAGAATCTATCCCTTCAAAAATTAATACATCTTTTAATAATATTAACCTCTCTTTACTTAAAAAGGGTTTAAATTTAAAAAACAAATTATCTGGAAAAGGTTCACTAAATGTCAATTTAACTTGCCCAATAAAGTCTGCCAAAAAAGCAAACGGCAGCGGGTCTCTTTCTATTAAGGAAGGATACATCTGGCACTGGAATATCTTAGAGAGCATAACAAACGCCATTCTGATCCCTGAATTCCAGAAAGTATACTTCACAGACGCCTCCGCTAGCTTTATCATAGAAAATGAAAAAATATTTACCGATAACGCATTGCTTGTTGGTAACACAGTAGACCTTACTGGAATAGGCTGGATCGATTTCTCTAAAAGAATCAATTTCTCAATAACTCCACACTTCAGTCAAGCAGTCATAATGCAGTCAAATTCTTTTAAAAAAGCACCAACATCTCTTTTGACCCAGGCAATTACTGTCAATCTAACAGGCACTTTAAGCAAGCCTGTCCACAAAGTAGAAACTTCACCATTTAAAGTAATTGAAGGGACAACAGAACTACTTAAGGAAGGAATTGGAAATATCTTAGGAGGGTTCTTTTAATATCAAACAGCCTGCCTGATCAATTCTTTAACTTTCATCAAAGCTTCAGCTCTATGACTGATCTTTGATTTTATTTCAGGGTCAAGCTCACCGAACGTTTTGCCATAAGCTTCAATATAAAAATAGGGATCATACCCAAAACCATTTTGCCCGCGTGGTTCAGTTGTAATATAGCCTTCACATTTACCATCGACGACCCCAACTATCTTTTCGCCGTCAATTAATGCTGCAGAACATCTATACCTTGCTGTTCTCTTATCTTTTGGAACGCCATCTAACGCCTTTATCAATTTTGCATTATTATCATCATCATTTGCATCTTCTCCTGCAAAGCGTGATGAAAAGATGCCTGGTGCATTGTTAAGATATTCAACTTCAATACCCGAATCTTCGCCGAGAACTAACTTTCCTGTATACTTCGCAATGATCCTCGCTTTTATCAGTGCGTTCTCAAAGAACTCTTTTCCATCCTCAATTATATCCGGTGCATCAGGATACTCTGCCAAAGATGTAATATTCAGATCAAATTCTTTCAAAAGCTCTTTGATCTCTCTCAACTTACCTTTATTTTTAGTAGCAACTATTAATTCTTTCATTAATTTAATTCCATTCCACCAAGCATATCCTGCTGTATCTCAAAAAGTTCTTCTATGCCCCCCTTCGCTAGATCAAGCAACTTATCAAGTTGACTCTTTGAAAATGGTGCACCCTCAGCCGTTCCCTGCACTTCAACAAAATTGCCTTTTTTTACCATAACTACGTTCATATCCATATCAGCATTTGAATCCTTCAAATAATCTAGATCAAGAACAGGCTGGCCTTCAAACATACCGACACTTATTGCAGCGACATAATCCTTTAATATTATCTCCTTGATCTTTCCCTCATCCTTTAACTTCTGTAATGCCAGGGCTAATGCAATAAATCCTCCTGTAATAGCTGCCGTCCTTGTTCCACCATCTGCCTGCATAACATCACAATCGATCTTAATTGTTCTTTCACCTAACTTATTCATATCAGTTACTGCCCGAAGTGAACGTCCTATCAATCGTTGTATCTCCATAGTCCTGCCGGAAGTTTGATTTCTTTTAATGCGTGTATCACACGAGCGCGGAAGCATTCCGTATTCTGCAGTCACCCAACCTTTTCCAGAGTTCTTTAAAAACGGCGGCACGCTCTCTTCTACAGTGGCAGTACATATGACCTTTGTCTCGCCAAATTCGATCAAGCATGAGCCTTCAGCATGTTTCATAAAATCTTTTGTTACTTTTATATCCCTTAATTTATCATAAGCCCTGTCATTATTTGCCATCGTAAATCCTTTCTAACCTTTTCACTATAAATATAATTTACTTCTTCTTTGAAACAGCTTCATACTCTGCTTCAACAGTTGTTTGAATTCCTCCTCTAGGATTCATAACTCCTTCAACCCTGATCCAGCTAGGATCAGCTGCCTTAATAATATCATCCATGATCCTATTTACTAAATGTTCATGAAAAATACCAATATCCCTGAATGCCACAATGTATAGTTTAAAAGATTTAAGCTCTACACATACTTTAGAAGGAGAATATTCAACCCTGATCTCTCCAAAATCCGGCAACCCAGTCTTTGGGCATATACAAGTAAATTCCGGGACTTCAAGTTCAATAATATAATCTCTATCTTGATATTTATTCTCCCAAACCTCGATCTCAGGCATTTTCATTTTTCTGATATTATCTTGAAGCTCATCATAAGAACTTTTTTTCTTTTTCATTTTTATCTCCTAGTCTTTTATTGCCATCCCATCAGCTTGTGAACCTGTGGAATTATCCTAACATCATTAAGTTGACCACTTGCAAGATATAAATACTCCTGACATTTTTGCATCAGATCATCTCTCTGACTAAATTCTGGTTGAATTATTAGAGGAACTGTCTTTTCTACGTCTGATATCAATTCAACAGCCGTTAAAAAATCAAGGTTGTTGGTTTCTTGCGTAATAATAGCCTTCACATAAACATCTTTTCTGAGACCAACCGCAATACTCAAAAATTCCTTATGTTCCTTCCAATGTTCATCACATCCAGTAGAACTTGGCAATTTCATATCCATAGACACTACATCTATGTATTTTAATACTTTCTCAAGTTCTTTCGGCAAAGTACCATTTGTCTCAAGGAAGATCTTAATGTCTTCTTTACAGATCATAGGTAAGAACCTTTCAAGGAACTCTATTTGCACCAAAGGCTCACCTCCTGTAAAACATACAGAATGGCATCCCTGTATCAGGGCTTTAATTCTTTCAATTAACTGAACTTCATCAAGCTGCTCTTTTTCAACAAAATCAGTATCACACCAACTACAATCCATATTACATTGCGCAAATCTAACAAACACTTGAGTCACACCCAAATATTTACCTTCGCCTTGAATTGACCTGAAGATCTCTGATATTTTTGCTTTCATATTTTAATAACAGGATCAACAACTCCTGCAGAATCAAACCCTTTTTGCCTTAAGATACAACTATCACATTCACCGCAAGGCCTGCTTGCTCCAACGTAACAAGACCAAGTCATATGATAGGGGACTTTAAGCTTAACACCCATTTTTATGATCTGAGCTTTTGTTTTATTTAACAGCGGGGTAAAGATCTTAACAGAGTTTCCTTCAACTCCTTGTTTCATGCCTTTTTTCAGTGCCGCTTGATAACTGTCAAAGAATTCAGGACGGCAATCAGGATATCCAGAATAATCTACTGCATTAGCTCCAATAAAAACAGCTTCAGCTCCAAGAGCCTCTGCGTAGGATGCCGCAAAACTCAAGAAAATTATATTTCTTGCCGGAACATATGTCGAAGGGATATCTTTGTGGTCAATGCTTCTATTCTTGGGAATATTCTTTGTTTTGTCTAACAGGGAAGATCCACCCCAAGGAAGATCGATCTTCACTAAATAATATTTTGATTTTGTATGCTCAGCTATCCTTTTAGCTTGGTTAATTTCCTTACGATGCCTTTGTCCATAATCAAAGATCAGGCAATACGGTTTATAACCCTTGCTCTTTGCTACATAAATAATAGTAGCAGAATCTAATCCGCCAGATAATAAAATAACTGCCTTTTTCATTCTTAATAATGATCCCTATGCACTCTCTTCATAATATTTAACACACGAGCTATCTGATTCCCAGACAGACACGCTTTTTACTTTTATTGGATCAATGACCTTGGAATACTGGGCATAAATATACTTTGCAATATTTTCGCTGGTAGGGTTAACCTTTTTGAAATGATCCAGATCATTTAAACACTGGTGATCTACAATATCTAAAATTTCATTCATTTTAGATTTTAACAGACCAAAATCCGCGACCATGCCGATAGCATCAAGCTCTTCTTTAAAAACTTCGATCTCTACTTTCCAATTATGCCCATGAAGATTTTTGCACTTTCCATCATATTCTCTCAAGAGATGTGCTGATGAAAATTCTCCTTTGATCTTTAATTCGAACATCTATACTCCCTCCGTTCTATAGCTTCTTTAAACATGATATCTCGTCTATCTTGCAGCCTAAAAAACTTTTCGCTATTCTCATAAAGCTCTGAGGCTTGTCACTAACAAATATCCTTAGAGCACCCTTTTGCTTTGATCTCTTTCTATTTTTCCTTTGATCCAATAGCTTTTCTACTTGATGCGCCACTTCTCGTGCAGAATCAACAAGAGCTACTTTCCTTCCCATGACCTTTGAAATAACAGTTTTCAATAATGGATAATGTGTGCAGCCCAGTATCAACGCATCTACGTTTTCCTTCTTTAAAAGTTTTAAATATATCCCTGCAACATCAGCAGTAATTTTCTTATTTGACCAACCCTCCTCAACTAAAGGCACAAATAAAGGACAGGCCACAGATGTAACTTTGACCGACTTATCAATATTCTTAAGTGCTTCCACATACTTGCCGCTGTCAACTGTTGCAGAAGTCGCAATAACTCCGATCTTCTTATTTTTTGTTAACCTTATGGCTTTTTGTGCACCAGGATCAATTACTCCTACTATTGGAATATCAAACTTTTCCTTTAAAACTTCAAGGGCATAACTTGAAGATGAGTTACAAGCAACCACTATCATTTTCACTTTCTTGCTTATCAATACATTTGCATTATCTATAGAGAACCTGATTATAGATTCACTTGATTTTGTACCATAAGGAACTCTTGCCGTATCTCCGAAGTAAACTATATCTTCATCAGGCAACAACTTGATGAGTTCTTTAACTACAGTAAGCCCTCCTAAACCTGAATCAAAGACCCCTATTGCATAATTACTTGGAGGAATTTTCTTAGACTGTTTATTCACTACTGCCATAATCCAAAATACCCCTTGATATTCCTACAGCTATCTTCTGCCTATAGGCACTTGTGTTTAAAAGTCTTTCTTCTTTTTGATTTGATAAGAAACCTACCTCAACCAAGATCGCAGGCATCAATGTATTCCTTACCACAAAAAACTTAGACTCTTTTTTCCCTCGGTTTTTAGCTTTTGTTAAATTAGAGATCCTCTCTACGACCTTTTCGGCAAGAATATCAGATTCAGGCTTCTTCTTCACATAAAGCATGTCAGACACAATAGCGTTCAGGTCAGATGAGTTCTGCTCCATTGATAACCCTTTATACATGATCTTTGCATTGATCTTACGCTGATCTTCATTTCTTGCTGCTCGGTCAAGCTCTTGCAAAGAATAGACCTCGACACCACTAGCACTTCTAGACAGGCTTGAATTAGCGTGAATGCTCACAAATATGTCCACTTTTGCAGCGCAAGCTATTTCAGTACGATTTTTAAGGGTCTCAAAATCATCAGTATCTCTTGTCATAACAACATTGATCTTATGCCTCTCGAGGATCTTCTTTACACGCTTTGATATATCTAATACGACTCTTTTTTCATATAACCCTGACCGACCAATAGCTCCACTATCTTTACCGCCATGGCCAGCATCAAGAACAACAGACCGGAGCTTTTTTAAAACACATTGTTCTATATACTTGCTTCGAATGCTAACATCCCCTATAACTTTTCTTTCAAAATCCAGAGGGACAACTACAGCACTTTTTGATATTCTTATTGGCTCATCTAAGAATATTTTTCGATCACCGACTAATACTATATGGCTGCCTACAAGGACCTTAGCATCTCCCTCAGGAAGATTTAAAGTAACCACTTGTGAAATACTATCCCATTGCCAATAAATATTATTATCCCTGCAAATATCCTTTAAAAGCAGTTCTTTTTTTACTGGTGCAACCCGAAAGGGTTCAGTTGGCAAACTTGCACAACCTCCAAGAAACAAAAATATAGATAACTTCAGGACAAGATGCGATCTCTTGTTCCTGCTATGCAAACTGTTTATCATTCGCTTTTAACGCTAACCTTTGGAGTTATAAAGATTATAACCTCGGATTTTCTCGATCTAATGCCCTGTCTTGTAAATGCGGAACCAACCATAGGAAGAGCACCTAAAAACGGTATTCTTCTTTGAGATTCAAAACTAACATTCTTGAACAAACCACCAACAATAATAGTAGAACCACTTAAACAATCCACAATAGCTGACTTCTGTTCATCATCTTCACAATCTTGATCTTCTTCACATTCATCTTTAGATCTACCAATTCCTGTTATAGCTCGACTAAAAGAAATAACTTTCTCAAAAGGCTTCTTGATCATTCTCTTTAAGAACATTTCTTTCTTTTTCGGCTCCAAACCATCTAGATTTATCTGATCAGAGTCAATATCAGAAAAATCAGTCTCCGGGTAAATTTCAACATCTAAGGCATCTTTACCTTTTTCCATCTTAATTCGTGACATTAAATAGAATTGTATCTTTTCCTGATCTTGCAAAGAATCTGTACGCTCTGAAGCTTTTTCTTTTTTTTCTTTCTCAATATCTTCATCTATGCTATCTATGATGCTAGTGAGGTTAATATCAAAATCAAACTCATTATCAACAGCTTTTAACCTTTTATCATTTTTAAGAGTATATATCTCACCTACAGTGTCTAGTGCTTCCTGCAAAACAACAAAATCCTCATCGATAACAGTGCCTATGCTCAATATTTGTTCAACTGCCTTTTCACCCTTTGACCTTATAAAATCCAAACTTTGATAATCAGAAACAATAGCTTCCCAATCTACACCATCAATATGCTCGTCATCTAAAATTATCTGAATGATCTTAATATCGAACACAATATCCCTGTTTGCATAGTCAAGCTGTTCGATCAACTTTCCTATTTCCTCTAACCTAGCTGCAGTATCTTTAACTGTAAGTATCTTGAGCTCGCCATTATAATCTATCTTGCCAACATCCTTGGTCAACACTTGCTCAATGTCTATTATGATCTCTTCAGATATCTTGTTTTTAAGCTGAAATTCTTTTGTCTCTACTGCGACATCGATCTTTTCAATGAACAACATCATCGCTTCGACCTTTTCTGGGACATCTACCATAACCACTGTATTGGTTTCTTCATTGGCAAAAACCCTTCCCATTGGACTTTTCATCTGGGACAAAACATCAAGCATATCTGCAATATTTGAATATTTGAGCCTGATCATTTCTGATTGAACGCTCTCGCTAAAAGAGAACCCCTGTTCCGTCTCAAACCTATCAGCCGTCATAACATAAATAAGTCCATCCTCCTCATAAAACGCCAAACCATTGGCCTCTAAAACAATTCTCAAAGCATCCTTTGCATCAATATTGCTCAAGAAGACCGTTGAAGTCCCAACTACCTCAGGATCAGTGATGATCCTTAACCCACTTTTAACGGCTATTATCCTGATAACATCCTTGATATCCATTTCATCAACATCCAGCACGTCTATTATAGGAACAACAGTGGCGATCTTAATACTAGTGTCAATAACATCCTTTGCTTTTTCTGCACTATTAAGCCAATCATCAACTTTTTTTTCCTGCACATCCCTATCAATGCTGTTGCCTTCCGACTTTTGACTTTCCTTCAAAACTTCTGCGTTAAGCATGTTCTTTTCTTCAGTGGACACAACATCTTTTTCATCAATATATTGATCTTTGGAAATCATCCGTTTTTCATCACGTTCCTTATTAGCATTCTCGATCTTATCTAATGCCTCTCTAATTATCTCATCATAATCCTCGTCAAAAACATGTGATTCGCCTTGATCGCTAACACTATTATCAAACACTCTCAGGCTATTATAAGAATCCTGTGCATAGATCAGCGATGATGGCGAAAGAAAAACGATACAAATGAAGATCCCTGCAGCCTGTCTGACCATCTCCGACCGGCATGCAAGCATGCGGAGCATCTGTTCTGAAACAAAACTTGTTTTTATAACTTTATTTTTCATAAATTATTCCATTTGATTATTAGGATCCTTGCTGGATTCAAGCATTCCTTGTATCTCTTTTAAAGAAAGCTTCTTCTTTTGAAGAGACCTTATCTTTTTAAGCCTGCTACAAGAAGAATCATCAAAATAGCGAAAATTTGTTTCAGGGCTTCTGCCGATTTCCTCAAGCAAGCCCAAACGAAGATAGTACTTAAGTGTATGGGTAGAAAATCCGCTGAT
>JAHJCZ010000143.1 GCA_018812705.1 Candidatus Omnitrophota bacterium | reverse complement strand
ATCTAAAGAAATAATTTCTTTTTATTCATAAATTAGTTTTAAGGTCCTTCAAACAATGAACATACTTTTTGATTTAAATCATCCGGCACATGTGCATTTATTTAGAAATGCAATAAAGGCCTTAAAAGCTAAAGGGCACAATATTACAGTTGTTGCACGGAAAAAAGAAGTTACGGAACAACTGTTAAACCTTTATGATATCGATTTTATTGTCCTTAGTAAAATAAGGAGCGGACTTTTAGGCTTGGCTTTTGAATTAATCACAAGGCAAATCAGGCTTATTCCTATTATAATCAAGAACAAAATAGACCTTTGCATTTCGATGACAGGCGCCAGCTCAATACATATTCTCAAGCTATTTTGTATCCCGACACTGGTTTTTAACGATTCTGAAAATAATGACCTTCAAAATGCAATAACAGTCCCTTTTGCACATAAGATATTCACTCCTGATTGCTACTGGCGAGACTATGGCAGCAAACACCATAAATACGCTGGGTATCATGAATTAGCTTATTTGCATCCAAATAGATTTACACCGGATCCCACAATATTTGACAAAATAAAAACCATGCAAGGTGATAAATTCTTTGTTCTTCGTTTTGTCGCTTGGAAGGCGTCACACGACATAAAAGAACACGGTTTTAGCTTAGCGGAAAAGGTAAAACTTGTTGAATACTTAAAACAATATGGCGATATTTATATCACTTCAGAAAAAACAATTGAGAAAGAATTGGAACAATACCAGTTAAAATTGTCACCAGATAAGTTGCATGATCTGCTTTACTATGCAACAATTGTTATCGCTGATTCACAAACTGTTACAACTGAATCTGCATTATTGGGAACGCCAGCTATTCGATACAATTCCAGGGTAGGCCCTAAAGATGAGGGCAATTTTGTTGAACTAGAAAAGAGATATGACCTTATCTATTGTTTTAATAATTTCGACAAAGCCTTTGAGAAAGTAAAAGAATTATTAAAGAACGATACTCTAAAAATTGATTGGCAAAAAAAGAGAGAAGTTCTTCTTGAAGATAAGATAGATGTAACAGATTTTATGGTTGATGCAATATTGAATTTTAAAAAGAAAGATCCAGCAAAATAATAAGGCATTTATTATTGAAAGGAGTCTCAATGCTTACTGTAGCTCAAATAGGATGTGGATACTGGGGACCTAATTTACTTCGCAATCTAGTTGCAATTGATAATTATGAAGTAAAATATTTGGTTGATAATTCAGCAGATCGCCGGAAGTTCGTAAATCAATTATACCCTGCGATCAAAGTTTGTGATGACCTTAAAATAGTGCTTGAAGATAAAAGTGTTGATGCCGTTGTAATTGCTACTCCGGTCGCAACACATTTTGATATTGCCATGGCATGTTTAAAAGCGGGCAAGCATATTCTTGTGGAAAAGCCGATAACAAGGACAGTAAAAGAATTAGAGGTCCTTGAGGGCATTGCAAAAAAGAATGGCTTGGTCGTAATGGTAGGCCATACTTTTATTTATAATGCAGCGGTGCGCTATTTAAAAGAATTGATCCAATCAGGTGAACTAGGCGATATTCGTTACATTGACAGCCAAAGGCTCAATTTGGGTCGAGTGCGTAATGATGTTGATGCCTTATGGAATTTTGCCCCGCATGATGTTAGCATAATCCAATTTCTTCTAAATGATCCTGAACCATTATCAGTCACTAAGACTGGAATGGACTATATTCAGGAGGGAATTAATGATGTTGTTTTTATGAACATAGTTTATCCAAATAAGATCATGGCAAATATTCATGTAAGCTGGCTTGACCCGCGAAAAGTAAGACGAATGGTTGTTGTTGGGTCAAAAAAGATGGCAGTTTATGATGATATCTCTGAATACAAGATCGCAATTTATGATAAAGGCGTAGATCGTTTGGCAGTCTTGGGTGATAATATGGACTTTGACAATCCAAATGTTTTTAAACTTAGCCTTCGAAATGGTGATCTGTATTTACCAAAGATCAACTTTGTTGAACCTTTAAAAGTAGAACTTTCTCATTTTATGGATTGCATCGAGAATAAAACCGAATGCTTAACAGGCATTGAGCATGCTAAAAAAGTAGTATCCATACTTGAGTCAGCATCTTAAAAGCCATTGTCTTTGAATATTAAATAATCGAACTTTTTATGAAAGGTTAAAATATCATGAGCCAAAATCCTAAAATAAAAAATGTTGGCATCATTGATGTTGAATTTGGGGAAAACGTTACGGTAGTTAATCCTGTAAATTTGTATGGCTGCAGCATTGGTGACAACTGTTTCATTGGGCCTTTTGTCGAGATACAGAAAAGTGTCAAGATCGGCAGTGGTTGCAGGATACAATCTCATGCGTTTATTTGTGAATTGGTCACCGTAGGAAACGACTGTTTCATTTCACATGGAGCAAAATTCATAAATGACCTATTCGCATCCGGCGGCCCAGCTCGGGGTGACACAACTTTATGGAAAACAACTTCAATAGGAAACAATGTATCAATTGGCACGAATTCTACTATTTTGCCAGTTAAAATTGCAGACAATGTAGTTGTAGGGGCTGGGTCTGTTGTCACAAAAGATATTTTAGAATCTGGCATATATGCAGGCAATCCAGCAAAAAAAATCAGGGATATTTAAACAGAAAGAATAACACATGACAATTCCATTTGTAGATCTAAAAACTCAGTATCAAACTTTAAAACCAGAAATTGATAAAGCTATTCAAGATGTTATTGACCAAACAGCATTCATCGGAGGCAAATATCCTGACGCCTTTGAGAAGGCTTATGCTGAAAAATATGGTGTAAAACACTGCATAAGTGTTGGAAATGGAACAGATGCTATCTATATTGCTCTTAAAGCTTTAGGCATTGGTCCCGGAGATGAAGTTATTACAACCTCAATTAGCTGGATAGCAACATCAGAAGCTGTTACTCAAACAGGGGCAAAAGTCGTATTTGTCGACGTTGATCTAGATTATTTATCAATTGATACTTCTTTAATTGAAGAAAAGATAACTGATAGAACAAAAGCGATCCTTCCAGTACATCTTTATGGCCAGCCTGCCAGGATGGATAAGATCAGAGAGCTATGCGATAAATACAATCTATATTTGCTTGAAGATTGCGCCCAATCTCATTTTGCTGAATTTAAGGGGAAAAAGGTCGGGACCTTTGGCGATATTGGGACCTTCAGTTTTTATCCGGGTAAAAATCTTGGAGCCTACGGTGATGCCGGTGCGGTCATCACAAACAATGACGAACTAGCAAAATTCATGAGGATGTTTGCCCGTCATGGTTCTTTAGTTAAGCACCAGCATGAGATCGAAGGAATAAATAGCCGCATGGATGCCATGCAGGCAGCTATTTTATCTGTCAAGCTGCCACATATTCTTGATTGGAACAAAAAAAGATTTGAGAACGCATGCCTATACAATAAATATCTTCATGAAATCAGCGAGATATCATTGCCAAAGATCATGGATGATGTAAAACACATTTTCCATTTGTATGTAATTAAAACAGACAGAAGGGACGAGCTGCAAAAGTTCTTGAATGAAAAGGACATACAGAACGGCGTACATTATCCAATAGGCTTGCCATTTTTAAAAGCATACGATTATCTAGGACACAAACAAGAAGATTTTCCTAATGCATTTAGCGAACCAAAAAGGATACTCTCTCTGCCAATGTCACCTGACTTAACAGAGGATCAGATCATTTATGTCAGCAATGCAATAAAGGAATTTTTTGGTAGATAACTTTTTAAATCTCAAGCAATGAGGTATCCAGCAGTAAAACAGGCAAAAACTGCCTAGCAATAATCAAGAAAGGGTTAGTCAAATGTTAAATAATAAGACCATTTTAATAACCGGTGGAACAGGTTCTTTTGGGCAACAATGCACCGAGACCATCTTAAAAAGATATAAGCCCAAAAAGCTCATAATTTTCAGTCGGGATGAAATGAAGCAATATCATATGAGCAAAAAGTTCAACCAAAAATGCATCAGGTATTTTATCGGGGATGTAAGGGACTACAAAAGATTGTGCCGTGCATTTAGCGGCGTTGATATTATAATTCATGCAGCGGCTTTAAAAATAGTACCTTCCGCAGAGTACAACCCTTTTGAAATAGTTAAAACAAATGTTATTGGTGCCGAGAACATAATTGATGCTGCGCTTCAAAGCAATGTGAAAAAAATTATCGCGCTTAGCACTGATAAAGCCGCTGACCCTATTAACCTATACGGGGCTACTAAGCTTTGTTCAGAAAAAATGTTCATAGCTGCTAACAATTACTCAAAGGACAAAAAAACAAAGTTTAGTGTTGTCCGTTACGGGAATGTTGTTGGTTCAAGAGGCAGCGTTATTCCTTTCTTTAGAGAATGCGCAGAAAAAGGTGTTATTCCTATCACCCATCCCGACATGACGCGCTTTTGGATCACATTACCACAAAGCGTTGACTTTGTGCTTGGATGCATGGAACAAATGCATGGCGGAGAGATATTCATACCAAAGATCTCAAGCATGAAAATAACTGATCTTGTCAAAACGATCGCCCCTAATTGCAAACAGAAGGTCATTGGCATCCGCCCGGGAGAAAAACTACATGAGACTTTGATCTCCAAACATGATGGTCCGAGCACAATTGAATATAAGGATAAGTATGTTATCTATTCAAAAGTGGCTTTTGGTAACATTTTCGAATTAGGGAAAACAACTCAAAAGAAGAAATTCTTAGACCTCAATTTTGAAGGCTACCACAGCAACAATAATACTAAGTGGCTTACAGTTGCAAATTTAAAAAAGATAATTAAAGACGAGAAACTATAGAATGAAAAAATATCCTTATTGCCATCAAACAATTAACGCAAAAGATATCAATGCTGTCAAGAAAGCCTTGCAAGCAGACTTTGTTACGCAAGGCCCTATAGTAAGATCGTTTGAAATTAAACTAGCAAAATACTGTGGAGCAAAATATGCTGTAGCTGTATCTTCCGGCACTGCCGCTTTGCATCTAGCCTGCCTGGCTGCAGGGCTGAAAAAGGGCGCTGAAGCTATCACTTCGCCTATAACATTTCTATCCACTTCAAATGCAGTGATCTATGTTGGCGCAAAACCGGTTTTTGCGGATATTGATGCTGCAACAATTAATATAGACCCCAACAATATCAAAAAAGCCGTTAACAAAAGAACTAAAGCGATCCTTCCAGTTCATTTTGCAGGCTTACCATGTGACATGAAAAGCATCAGCGCTATTGCAAAAAAGCATAAATTAACAGTGATCGAAGATGCTGCCCATGCGCTTGGAGCAAAATACCTGGCAAATGGAAAAATAATAAAGATCGGGAGTTGCTATCATTCTGATATGACCACTTTCAGCTTTCATCCGGCAAAACACATCACTACTGGTGAAGGAGGCGCGATCACAACGAACAGTGATAAACTTTACAAACAGTTAATTGCTCTTCGAGCACATGGCATGTATAAGGACAAAGCCACTCAAAAGATCGGGCCATGGTTCTATGAAATGAGGGAGCTTGGCTTCAACTATAGAGTAACAGATTTTCAGTGTGCCCTTGGGATTTCACAGTTAAGCAAATTGAATGGCTTCATAGCTAAGAGACGAGCTTTAGTCAGAAATTACAACAAGCTATTTAAAAATATTGATTTTATTGATCTAGTGCCTGAACCAAAGGGATTTGTCAATAGTTACCATCTCTACATTCTTAAAATTAATTACAGCAAGTTCAAAACAACTCGTAACGATTTTATGAAAAGCTTAATGAAAAAAGGGATACAAACGCAAGTAAACTATATCCCGGTCTACCTGCAGCCATATTACAAAAACCAATTCAAGTATAAAGCATCTGATTTTCCATGTTCACAAAAACACTATAACGAATGTGTAAGTATTCCACTATATCCTGAGCTAACTTTTAACGATCAAGAGCAAATTGCTTCAATAATTTTAAAAACATTAAAAAAATAAGGCAAAAATATGACGAATAGCAATGAACAAATAAAGTTTTGGCAAGACAATTTCGGAAAAGAATACACAGGCCGGAATACGTTTTCAATAAAAGAATTAGATCGGTTTTATTTAGACACTTATGGCGTAACAAGAAGCACGCTAAATACTGAATTTTTAGGCAATTTAGATAAAGATATTAAGATCCTTGAAGTAGGATGTAACATAGCTCAACAGTTAAGACACCTTCAACAGCTTGGCTTTAAAAATCTCTACGGAATTGAGATCCAGCACGATGCAATAGAAAAAGCGAAATCATTAACTAAAGACATAAACATTATTTACGGCTCAGGACTAGACATTCCTTTTAAAGATAATTGGTTTGACCTTGTTTTTACCTCGGGCGTTCTCATACATATTGCGCCAGAAAACATTGATAAAGTTATTAATGAGATATACCGCTGCACAAACAAACATGTCTGGGGGTTTGAATATTATTCAGAAAACTTAGAAGAAATTGACTACCGGGGAAACAAGGGCTTTTTATGGAAAAATGATTTTTGCCAATTATTCGTTAATAACCATAAAGACCTTAAAAAAGTAATGGAAAAAAAGATCAAATACACCCAAAACGACAATGTTGACATGATGTATCTCTTAGAAAAAGTTTAAAGATCAGTTATTCGCTTCGAGGTGACAGTTAATGAACCAAAATGATGAAATAAGAACAAAAAATTTCTTCAGGAACAAATTCAAAGAACATGGCGATTCGCCTCAAGCTTCAGATTGGGGAAAAGAGCAAAGCCAGTTAGTCAGAAGCCAGGTTTTTACGAATTATTTTAACTGTGAAGGTAAAAAGATACTCGACATCGGATGCGGCCTGGGGTATTTCTATAAACATCTAAAAAATAACAATATAAACTGCAGTTTTACGGGATATGACCTAGTTCAAGAAGTCGTAAATATGGCAAGTGAAAAATATCCCCAAGCAAAATTCGAATCAAAAAATATACTAACAGATGAAATAAATGAAAATTTCGACCTTATATTTTTGTCGGGGGCGTTTAACTATAAAATTGACAATCATCTCGATTGGGTAAAGTTAATGATAAAACGCATGTTCGAATTGGCAAATGAAGGCGTTGCTTTTAATATATTAAGCATTAATGCCGACTTCATGGATGATGTTTACTATTATGGCAACCCAAAAGAACTTATTGATTACTGCTTGAGCCTTACAAGAAATGTGTGTTTGAGACATGATTATTATCCTCATGACTTTACAATATTCATGTCTAAGAACGAATGGAGCAAGAAATGAAAGAGATAATAATTAACGATAAAATAACTATTGGCGGGAATAATCCTTGTTTTATCATTGCTGAAATAGGCGTTAATCATAACGGGGACCTTGATACAGCAAAAAGAATGCTAAAAAGCATAAAAGATTCAGGAGCTGACGCCGCTAAGATACAATCATTCTTCGCAGAAGATTTTGTTGTTGATTCAGAGCTAATATATGAATACATGTCTCAAGGCAAGCTGGTTAAGGAATCTCAATTCGATATGTTTAAAAGGCTTGAACTTAAACCTGAATGGCATAAAGAATTATTCGATTACGCCAAGGAACTTGATATCGTCCTTTTTTCTACGCCGACCAGTATTAAATTTGTTGACCTTCTGGATGATCTTGGAGTCGAACTATTTAAAATGGGATCTGATGACCTCACTAACTTAGAACTGATCAAATATATCGCAAGTAAACAAAAGCCCTATCTCATTTCTACAGGTATGGCAAAAATGGATGATGTGGTAACTGCAGTTAAGACTATCGAAGAGACCGGGAACAAAAAGTATGCTATTCTTCATTGCAGCAGTATATATCCCACACCTTTAGAGGATGTAAATTTAAATGTTTTAAAAACCTTCGACTCCGCTTTTTTAAATAGTGTCATTGGTTATTCTGACCATACAGTGGGAAATTCTGTTGCAATGGCAGCAGTTGCAATAGGGGCAAAGATAATAGAAAAGCATTTTACACTTGATAAGAACATGCCTGGCCCAGACCACTGGATGTCCTGTGATCCAGTTGAACTCAAAAAACTGGTTGAAGATATAAGAAATATTGAAAAAGCTTTGGGAAGCCCAACAAAAGACATAGCTCCAAGTGAACAGCAAAATTATATTAATTGTCACAGGAGCGTAACGGCAGCTGTCGACATACCTATAAACACCGTTCTTACCCGAGAAATGCTCGTTTTAAAACGCCCTTGCACTGGGATCAAGCCTAAAGAGCTGGGTAAAATACTGGGAATGATCACAACCAAAAACATTTCCAAGAACGAATCTATTAAATGGGAAAGTATTTCATTTTGCAGGGATTCCATGAACAAAGACCTTTTAATGGAATCAGTTAAAATTGAAGAAGCCACTAAAGATGACCGAGATATTGTCTTCAAATTCAGTAACGAGCCAACTGCAAGACAGCTAACATTTTCTCCTGCACCATTAGACTATGATAACCATATAAAATGGTATGCGGATTATCTGCTGAACAAAAACTTGATAATTTATTTATTAAAGCTAGGGAATGAAAACATTGGTGTACTTAAATATAAAATAGATAATAATGAAGCTGTTATAGGGATTGTTCTTAAACCAGCACTGCGGGGTTTGGGGCTCGGAAATTTAATTATCAAAAAATCCACGGATAACTTCATTTTAGAGCATCCAAACATCACTATCGTAGCTGAAATAAAAAGCTCAAACATTGCGTCAATAAAATCATTTAAAAAAGCCGATTTTATAGAAAGAACTGCTGATAATACCAAAACTATCTTGATCAAGAATGCAAAACAAACAATTTCTAAATAATTAACTCGAGAGGGAGCATTATGAAAAGCAAAAATATCCTAATTATTGCAGCTCATCCGGATGATGAACTTTTAGGCTGTGCAGGCACTGTAAATAAGTTCATTAAAAATAAATATGAAGCAACCAGTTTAATTCTTGGAGAAGGCCTGGGCGCCAGAGGCAAAGCATCTGCAGGTAAATTGAAGACGCTAAAGGATCACTCGAAAAAAGCAAATAAGATCATTGGTGTGAATCATGTTCTCTTTGAGAACCTGCCTGATAATATGTTTGATTCAGTCCCCTTACTAAAGATCACTAAGATCGTTGAGAAGCATATATTAAAACTTTCACCTGACATCATATTCACTCATTTTGAAAATGACCTTAATATTGACCACAGGCTCACGTTTAGTGCAGTTATGACAGCATGTCGTCCCCAGCCAGGGTTCAAGCATCCGGACATTTACAGCTTTGAGATACCATCCTCAACTGACTATGGTGATTTCAGTTTAAAAAATGCATTTGTCCCAAACACATACTTCGATATAAAAGATGAGATCGAGCTTAAATTGTCTGCTCTCAAAGAATACAAGACCGAAATGAGGGATTATCCACATACAAGATCAATTGAAGGCATAAATCTTTTGGCAAAATATAGGGGTCTTAAAGTTGGCCTTGAATTCGCAGAAGCTTTTCAGCTTGTTCGAAAAGTCTCCAACTGAAATTAAATTAATCCAGCAGGATCGCACTTTATCTAAATGCAAAAAGAAATAAATTCAAATCTGATTTCCTTTGATATAAAAAATATTTTTAAGCACGTTCTTTTTAGGAATTCAATAATTTATATTATCTCCAAGCTCCTCAATTCCGGGATCCCTTTTCTATTACTGCCTATACTGACAAGATACTTAACCCCTGCAGAGTATGGCATGGTTGCAACCTACGAAATAGTATTCGCAATAATGGTGATCCTGGTAAGCCTGAATTCTGACAGAGCTGTAGTCGTAAAATATTTTAAATTAGACAAAGCCCAGCTCAAAACCTTTATCGGAAACACTTTCATAATTGCTTTTGGAAGTTTTCTAGTATTTTTTATCTTCACATTATTAACAAAAAATATTCTTTCGCATTACCTTAAGATCCCCGCAAACTGGATAATCTCCATACCCATAATATCTTTATCATTTTTTGTAATACGCCTAACACTTTCTTTATGGGAAATGAAGGAAAAGCCTATACAGTTCGGGATCTTTCAAACAGCACTTACAGTTTTTAATTTAGGGCTATCAATATACCTCGTCACAGTTTTAAACATAACATGGAAAGGGCGGCTGCTTGGCATCATATTTAGCTATCTATTTTTTAGTCTTTTAGGAACATATGAATTAATCAGGAAGAAGGTCATTCAAATAAAATTTGATAAAGCACATTTTCAAAGCATTATCAATTTTGGCCTTCCTCTCATACCGCACACTTTAGCTGCATGGGTTTTCTTTGCAACTGATAGGATCTTTATTAACACAATGATAGGCGTCGATATTACTGGTATTTACACTGTTGGTTATCAAATAGGGGCTCTTCTTGCAATACTTATGAGCGCTTTTAACCAAGCCTGGGTTCCTTTTGTGTATAGAAAGCTTAAGGATGCTACTTTTAAAACAAAGTCCCGAATCGTTCAATTTACGTACTTAGGCTTTGTACTGATCTTTCTTATGGCTGTTTTTATTAACTATATTTCGCCTTGGATACTTAAAATTTTTGTTGATGAGGCATTCTATTCAGCAAATGACTTTGTTTTTTGGATACTATTAGGCAGCATTGCAAGGGGAATGTATTTCTTGGTTGTCGCTTATATTTTTTATACCGAAAAAACATATATCATGACGTATGTCACATCATTCTATGCATTACTAAATATTATATTGAACTATTTCTTTATTAAAGCTAACGGCGCTATTGGAGCGGCACAAGCAACAGCATTAGTGCTTTTTCTGAACTTTGTAACTATTTGGATCATGAGCATGAAGGTCTATGACATGCCTTGGTTCACTTTTTTGGGCACAAAAGGAGCAAACGAACAACAATGAGCAACACTGAATTTCAAAGCCTTAAAGAACTATTAACTATAATCGAAGAAGATCTAGAGATATTAAATTTTCGATTTAAATATGATAATTTTTTAATGTGGCCGCTAATTCGATCTTTAGTTCTTAAACGCACTTTAATGAAAACTCTCAACTGGAATCCAGCGATAAGCGTAAAGAAGAAATTCAACCTGTCTGACCTGTTTCATTATATTTTCACTACACTGGCAAACAATCCATTAAGTCGTAATATTAAAGCAAATAACGATATTTTGGTCATTAGTTCCGGAGTGACAGTTAAAACTGATAATAATAAATATACTAACCGGCTTTATGATTATTTCGCTTTTGAATTTGAGAACAACACCTTAATTATCGAAGACTCAAGAAAAGAACAATTCAGATATAACCGTCCAAGAATATTCCCAAATGTTAAATGCCACGACTACATTTTAGTTAAGACTTTTTTGCAATCTCGTTTTAAACGACACAATAAAGCTGACCTTGAAACAATAGATAGCTTTATTGATTTTCTAAAACAAAGGATCCCTTTACAATTAGAAGAAGATGTGTGGAAGAGGGCGAAATGGCTTTTGAGAAACTATGCGAGGATGCTCCCATATTTCTATGATAATTACACAAAACTATTTTCACTATTAAAACCCAAGATAGTTTTTATTGATAACGCTAGCTACGGACAGAAATCATACATATTAAAGGTTGCCCATAAATTAAACATAATAACGGGTGAAGTTCAACATGGTATTATCCATAAAAATCATTACTCATATAAATATTTTGGACGGTTCTTTGACTCTGAATATAAAGAATATCTGCCAAAATATTTACTGTCTTATGGAGAGTATTGGAGTTCTACCTGCATGACACCCACAAAGGTGATAACAGTGGGCAACCCCTACTTAACAGAACACAAGAACAACCATTTACCAGAAAAAAAGACCGGCTCAAGGAAAAATATATTATTTATTGCAGTAGGGCTCAAGTATAAGCAATTAGTCGATTTTATTGATGAACTTAACCAAAATAATTTTTTATCTGATTACGATGTTGTTTTAAGGCCTCATCCTGGAGAAAAGCCCTATTTAGAAGAGCGTTACGGATCCCTTAAAAAACACAAAATAAACATAAGCACTAGTGTGTTATATGACGATCTAGCAACTGCCGATTATATTGTTAGCCTGGAGCCGACAACTGTTCTATTTGAAGCTATGATCTTTAACAAGATAATCATAGTGCATGACAGCATGGATGTATCATATTTATTGGAGCCAGGCCTGTTCTCAACATTCAAAACTTCTGATGACCTAATAAAAATTATCAATTCGACAAAATATGCAGAATACAATACTAATGATTTTTGGGATAAAGATTGGAGAAGCAATTACAGGAAATTCATAGAGGGCATTTTATAGTTCTTTTTCTTATTTCTGAATGTGTATTCTTTAAACAATTTGAATTTGGTCTGTGCGAATAGTAAAGTGGTTTATTAGCAACTATTTTAGTTCAAAAGAAACAAATTAACAGGAGGTTTTGTGTAATGGGCAATATCGTTGCCATAATTCAAGCCAGAACAGGCAGCTCCAGACTCCCTGGTAAAGTTCTTATGGAACTTGCCGGTAAACCAATGCTCATGCGTATTGTTAAGCGCTGCAAAAAGAGCAAATTGATAAATAAGGTTGTCATCGCAACATCTACTGCAAAAGGAGATAATAAAATAGAACAGCTTTGTAAGACAAATGACTGGCATTGCTTCAGGGGCAGTGAATCCGACGTTACAGATAGATTCTATCAAGCATCTCTGAAATATGAAGCAACTATCGTTGTACGAATAACCGCTGATTGTCCGCTGATAGATGCAGAAGTAATTGATGATGTTATCAAGCAATTTTTAAACAAGCAGCCGGACATTGATTATTGTTCAAATATCTTGCCACATAGAACCTTTCCTCGAGGATTGGATACGGAGGTGTTCAGCTTTGAAGCGATTGAACGTTCGTGGAAAGAAGATGACAATCCTGAATGGAGAGAACATGTAGACGAATACATTCTCCACAACCAGGACACCTTCAAGCTGGACGGTTTTTTGAATGAGAAGGATTATTCATATATGCGATGGGTTGTTGATACAGAGGACGACCTTAAGTTTATACGCAAGATCTATGAGTCATTTGGAGATTCCAATTTTGGCTGGCAAGATGTTATTAATTTTATCGAAGAAAACCAAGATTTGTTAAAGATCAACAAAGATGTTCAACAGAAAGAAGTCAAATGAAGCCTGATCTACTGATGGGGAAGCGCAATGCTTTGTTCAGGGTTGATGCCTCCCAAAAAATAGGTCTTGGGCATTTAATGAGGTGCCGAATTCTTGCAACCAAGCTTGTTAATCGCGGCTGGCATTGTTCATTTCTAACCAATGACAGAGATGGGATCACAGGAAAACTATGCTCTGAGGAAGAATTAAACGTTATTAATATGGACTCCATCATAGGTTCTTCTGATGATTTAAAAAAATTAATTGAGCGTGCTCGCGAATTAAATGCTTCTTTGATCATTACAGATTCCTATGCCTTTGATAGTAAATACTTGCAGGCAGTAGCATCCCTTGGGATCACAACGGTAAATTTTGATGACTTAACGGAAGTAGCCCAGTTTTCTGACATAATAATTAACCCAAGTTGTTGTATCAAAGATTATGATCTACCCCAATCAAAAACAGAAAGAATGTATCTGCTTGGGCCAAAATATGCAATGATCCACGATAAATTCAGAAAGGCTAGAGAAGAGACCGTCCATCTTTCAGAAACAGCTAAAAACCTTTTGATCACATTGGGCGGTGGCAGCATAGACGAGCAAATCGTCGAAGCCTGCACTTCCGCCGCATTATCACTAAAAGAAAGTTTTGCTACTGTTATAGTCAATGAAGCAAGTGAAGAACTGATTGCCATTGAAAAAGCATATGGAAAAGATCGCCTGCATATTCTTAAGAATACAACCCAAATGGCTGATCTCATGAAGAAAGCAGATATCATTATTTCAGCAGGGGGATCGACATGCTGGGAAAAATGCTGCATCGGGATCCCTGGATTCACGATCGTTCTTAGCAAGGATCAAGAGCCTGTTGGAGTGCTCTTAGAGAAGGTAGGCGCCTCTAAAATGCTTAAACCTTCTGACGTTCTGTTAAAGGATGTTCTAACAAAGCAACTTCAAGAACTCGCAGAAAATAAAGATGCAAGAAAAGCAATGAAAACAAAAGGACGTGAACTTGTAGATGGACTTGGTGCAGAAAGAGTCGTGGATATTATTGAAGAAACGACAGCAGAAAATCGCATCTGATAACTCAAAGGTTGATTAATTACTCATTCTTAAAATGAAAGGAAAGCTATATGTCGGAAAATCATTCATCATTAGAAACTTTTTGGAATGATGAGGTTTACTGTAAAGGAATGCAACTCAATAGATATCCCCATGATATTGTTGTTAGTTTTGTATTTTACAACAGACCCAAGGAAAAACCTGTAGGAGACACAAAAATCCTGGAAGTTGGTTGTGGCGCAGGCAATAATATGTGGTTTACTGCACGCGAAGGGTTCCAGGTAACAGGCGTCGACCTAAGCCCGAAAGCCATTGATGTGGCTAAAAAGCGTTTAGAAGAAGATGGCCTTAGCGGAGACCTTCACATTGGAGAATTCACTGATCTACCCTTTGAAAGCGAAAGCTTTGATTTAGCTATTGATAGGGCAGCGATAACATGCGTCGGCATAACTGCTGCTAAAAGCACGATCGCAGAAATTCATCGCGTTTTAAAGCCAAAAGGCAAGTTATTATTCAATCCTTATAGCAAGAAGAACTCAAGCTTCTTATCTGGAAAAACTGACAGTGAATTACTGACAAGAGACATGAAAAGTGGTCCGATGACTTATATCAACCAACTCTGTTTCTACGATGAACAAGGCATCAGACAGTTATTCTCAAAAGGTTGGGATATTATCTCCATGAAACATGCTGAAAGAATTGATATTATTGAACCTGATAAAGGCCTCTTTGCCGAGTGGCAAGTTGTTGTAGAAAGGAGTGCCCTCGGATGAAGGTCTCTATTAATCAGCCTGCATATCTTCCATGGCTAGGATATTTTCACAGGATCGCAATATCAGACCAACACGTCATTCTTGATCACGTTCAATTTGAGAAGAATAGCATGACCAACCGCAACAAAATTCGAACATCTCAAGACTGGTGCTGGTTAACTGTCCCTGTCGAAACAAAAGGTAAATTTGGCGACCTGGCAATTAATCAATTAAAGATATCCGAAAACACTAACTGGCGAAAAAAACATTGGCAAACCTTGCAACAAAACTACGGTCGAGCACCTTTCTTTTCAAAATATGCGAATTTCTTTGAAAATGTTTACGCCAAAGAATGGCAAAGCCTGTACGAGCTTAATATGGAAATCGTAAGTTTTTTCATTAAGACATTTGGTATCAAGACACCTCTTAGAACAAGTTCTGAAATTAATGTTGAGGGTAAAAAAAGCGAGTTAGTGTTAAATATTTGCTTAGAACTAGGTGCAAGCACATATATTTCCGGCCAGCTTGGCAAAAACTACCTGAGTGAAAAAGATTTTTCAGAAGCGGGAATAGAGGTCATATATCATGATTTCTCACCTCCCACATATAAACAAATGTTTCCCGGATTTGAATCAAATATGTCGGCAGTAGATGTTCTTTTTAATTGTGGCGAAGAACATATAAAAGACTTGTTGCAAGAAATAAAAATATTTAAAGATCAACAATAAATATTACATACGAAACAAATTTTTTGAGATACAAACTAAAAAGAGAATTACCGCCTCTTTATATATAGCATCGCTAATACTTAATTTAAGCATTCTAATATGTTATTTAATTCAATAGAGTTTGCAGTATTTTTACCAATTGTATTTGTTCTATATTGGTTCCTGTCTGGCAATAATCTAAAGGCCAGGAACATTATACTTTTGGTATCTAGTTATATCTTCTATGGATGGTGGGATTGGAGATTCCTATCTCTAATTGTTTTCAGCTCTCTAGTTGATTATTTGGTAGGTCTAGGATTATCTAAGTCTGATGCCCGCATAACCCGAAAGATTCTTTTGCTCACAAGCATCATAGTGAACATAGGCTTGCTTGGTTTTTTCAAATATTTTAATTTCTTCATTGATAGTTTCACAAACGCGTTCACGCTGTTTGGCTTTGAGTTCAATTCTCAAAGATTAAACATAATTTTACCAGTTGGTATAAGTTTTTACACATTTCAAACTTTAAGCTACTCGATTGACGTTTATAAAAGGAAAATCTCCCCAACTAAAGATATTGTCGCTTTCTTTGCTTTTGTCAGTTTTTTTCCGCAGTTAGTCGCCGGCCCGATAGAAAGAGCAGCAAACCTTTTGCCTCAGTTTTATACAAAAAGGATATTTGATAATAGAAAAGCAGTTGATGGTATGAGGCAGATACTTTGGGGGCTATTTAAAAAGGTCGTTATCGCAGACAACTGTGCTAACTTTGTTAATGATGTTTTTGCAAATCATTCAATTTATAATGGCAGCACTTTATTTATTGGCGTTATTTTCTTTGCTTTTCAAATATATTGTGATTTTTCAGGATATTCTGACATTGCGATAGGGACATCAAGGCTGTTTGGATTTAATTTAATGCGCAATTTTGCCTTTCCATATTTTTCTAGGGATATTGCGGAGTTTTGGAGAAGATGGCATATATCTTTATCTACTTGGTTTAGAGATTATATATACATCCCAATTGGAGGAAGCAAGGGAAGCGCCTGGCAAAAAGTCAGGAATGTTTTTGTAATATTCATAATTAGCGGTCTTTGGCACGGGGCAAACTGGACTTTTGTTGTATGGGGCTTACTAAACGCATTGTATTTCTTGCCTTTAATGCTCTCTAGCAGGAACAGAGAAAATCTTGATACTATTGCAAAAAACAGAATATTCCCGAATTTTAAAGAATCCATTCAAGTCCTGTCAACTTTTTCTATAACCGTTTTGGCCTGGGTTTTTTTCAGGGCAAAAAGTATTAAAGAAGCATTGAGCTATATTTACATAATGTTTTCTTCTTTATTTACTATTCCAAAAAGTATTCCTTTAATTCTATCTCTATTAATTCCGTTCTTTATTATTGTTGAATGGCTTCAGAGGGATAAACAGCACGTATTAGAGTTCGATGTTCTAAAGATCTCCAAAATTTCAAGGTGGTTAATTTACTATTCATTGATATTTATCATCTTTTCATTTGGGGGAGGACAACAAGAATTTATATATTTCCAATTTTAAGGTAATTAAATGAAAAAATTCCTTATAAATGTTTTCTTTTTCTTCTCATTGCTTTTTTTGGTCTCTAAATTGATCGGGTCTTTTGACAATATTGACCATTTGTATAACAGCAATCACAATATCAGAAGAATCCGCAGTATAGAACTGTTTGACGATCTGGATATTTTGTTTATAGGAAATTCATATACTTACGCGGGTATAAATCCTGAGATTTTTGATAAATATGGGCTTAAAACATATAACCTTGGAATAGCGACTGCTGGCCCTGATTTTTATGATCTGATATTGAATGATTATTTTAAAAGAACGAGGACAAAACCTCAAAGAATAATGATCCTGCTTTCACCAGTAATATTTTCTAATTTGGCAGATGATTGGGCTGCATATCCAATGCATAGATATCTTAAGTATCCTGTTAGCAACGAAAATATTATTCTTAAATATGGGAAGCCTGGCAAGTATCCTGGAATGCTCACAAAAAGTCTAAAAAAGGGATTTACCAATTTAATACTTAAGAACAAAAATAAAATGCTTCAGAATTTTGACATTATTGACAGAAAAGGGTTTTCTTTTGATGATACCGTGATTACTGATGACCTGAGAAAGAAAAACCGCCACCTATATTCATCATGTAAATCAGACCTGCTAGACATGAAAGATCTGGATAAGCTACTAGCCTTAGCAAATCTCTTAAAGCATCAAGGGATTGAGGTTGTTTTTTATGAATTACCAGCAAATGAATTGAACACATTTTTTACCAGTGATTATCTAGAAAGCTATAAAAAACTTGTTAACAGCATAAATAATCAATTTGCAGTTTTTAGGAGCAATATTGAGCTAGAACAAAAATATTATCGGGACCTAGATCACTTGAACGTATTTGGTGCCGAGATAATATCCGAGAATATCATTAGTAAATTAAAAATAGTGGGGGGAGAGGGTACTTTCGAAACAAAACAACAGACTTATTAAAGGTCTTCAATTTGCTTTAAGATCTTCATTTCTGTATCAAAATCTTTCATAACAAAATCACAAATATCACATAGTGGCAATTCCTGAAACTTCTTTTCTTTATGTATCTTTCTAAAACTTTTCATCTTTTCATTGTTCCAACATTCTTTTAAAGAAGACTGATTCAGATCTCCATAGATCAATCTTGCTTCAAAATCATTACAACATATTGTTAGCTTTCCGTCATAAGTTGTCATGAACCTATTCCACAAATATCCGCAGGGATGCCACTTCTCTTGGGGCAGGACTAAATAATTGAATTTTGATTCGAGTTTGCTTTTGTATACAGATTCAATATTATCCATATGTGCTTGATTAGAAACTAAAGTGTTGATCGTTTCATCAACTAAACAGTCGAACATTTCTTTATACTTCTTTAGATCATCAAAATCATCTTGCACAACAACGTAAGAAGCAAATATTCTCAGCTTTGAATTTTTCTCATCTCTTAATTGTTTTAATGCCTTAATATTATCGACCAAAACATCCCAATTCCCGCCAATTTTCATTTCCTCATATTTTTCTTTAGACCCTGCATCGATCGATATCTTCACTGAATCTAACCCTGAGGCAAAAACTTGCTCAATTTTCTTTTTATTTATCAATAAACCATTAGTGGTTATATAAACATATGGAATGCCTTTATCTTTTGCTTGCTTAATAAAGTCAAAGATCTTGGGATGCAAAAATGCTTCTCCAGTTGTATACAATCCTAGATTTTCAATACCCATTTCCGCAACTTCATCAATGATCTTCTCATACATATCATCAGACATATATCCGATCTTTCTTTTCATCTTTGGATGATAACATATGCTACATTTCAAATTGCAGGCATTTGTCACCTCGATAAGGATATTGTTAGGGTAGGGTGCTTCAATAGGATACTCATCGGAAACTTTATTTATTGTTGAGCTTTTTATATTGATAGATATTTTTTTATCTTGAGTCATTTTTCCTCTTCAAAATTTAATTATTAGAACCAATCATTTGTTAATAATAACACATATCATTAGTAAAGCTAAGCTCAATATTCAGATAAGTGACTTTTAAAACAGCATATGTAATAAATAGAACTAGCATTGAAATAAGAAGGTTTCTGGCAAAACGATATTTGATCTTGAAAATATTATCAAACAATTCAAATATTAAGTTAGCAGCCAGCAGCAGCAAAAACGCTACACAAGATAAAACATACCTGCTTTGAAAATTACCCCACATAATAAAAAACAGCAATATGAGCGTAGCTGTAATTCTAATAAAAGCAGCATTTTGCTTTTCTTCAGACTGAAAAATAAACAAAGAGGCAAATGCAAAGATATATATCAAAAAATACTCAATAAGCCTGCCTACATAAAATATTGTTGGCTCATGAGCAAGGATACCGCCTTGCCACGTGGTGAAAGGAATATATCCAAAATCAATACTATTAAGAACATATTTTTTTAAAAGGATATAAAAGATACCTGCCGTTAAAAAATAGCTGGCGACTTTTAATTTGTTTTTACCATCAATTTCTTCTGTTTTCTTACAAACTTTCTCTTCATTATTACCTCTAAGGTCACATTTAAGCTTCAAATATAAAAAATATCCTGAAACAACAATAACCAAGACCGGGATCAGAAATCTGCCGGCTTTTGAAAGCTTAATCAATAAACCAGCGAAATCATTATGTTCAACAATAGAATTAACCCCGTAGACAGCAAAATTCCAGTAAAACCAAGGAATAAGCAACAAGAAGGGAAGAGCTAAACTAAAATTAAATTTACTATTCTTGAACAGATCTCTTCGATAAGTAATAGCAAAAATAAAGATCGTAAACGTGATCAAGAGGCCAGTATATTTAGTGTTGGCTGCCAAGCCGCTTGCTACTGCGCTGAGGATAAAAAACCAATCGTTTTTCTTCAATCCCAGAACAAAGAACAAAGCAGATAAAAGCGTGAAAAATGCAATAGGCGTATCCATCCAAACTTTCTGAGAAGTCATGATGCTGACAGGGTCCATCCATAAAAATATTGCTGCAAGCAATCCTGTCCTATTATCATAAACCAAAGAACCTAACAAATATATCATTGGTATCATTAAAGCCCCTAGAAGCAAAGAGACATATCCGGCAGCGACAAGTTTGATCCCAAAGGCTTTCATTGATAACATTGCCATCAAAGTAAAGACAGGCGGGTGCTTAAAAAGCGGCTCAAAAAAATATTGTGGGAGAGGGCGGCCCCTTGAAGTTAGCTCCTTACCATAAGGGATCGTATTATAATTCGCGATATCTTTAACCATCTGCTTGGCCATATTATAATATACAAATTCATCAATAGATCGCTTATCACTATTTTCAAAACTCTTTAAGCGGACAAAAAAAGCCGAAGACGATAGCGCAATAAGAACGACAATGGTTAAACAAGTTTTCATATTAATTTTCATATTTTCCTAAAAGTAAACAGCAGTATTGTTTTATTGTTCCAAAAAACTCCTTTTATGTAGTCTCTCAAAGACATCAATGTATTTCAACATAAAACTTAATAAAAAAAGAGGGCAGATCAAACAATGATCTGCCCCCAAGAGCTACTAAAAATAAAGAAATAGATCAAACAGATAAGTATCTATTTATTTTCCCCTTAACTTCCTCGAATCCAGGCTGAACTTTTTCAACTTTCCTCCCAAAACAAGCACCCATCTGCTCAAAGAACGAGACCATATTTAGATCAACATGCCTTTGCTCTATCGCTTTTTTAGCATCAAGATACTGTATCTTTCCATCAGAAATACCTGAAACTGTATACCCTGATAAACCATTCATAAGAAGGACTACCGCTCCAGCACCAACTTCTTTTCCAAAATTAACATCATAAACTGATGAATGCCCGCAGCGGACAAGATGTCCAGGTGTAACTGTTCTGACTTCTGGCGCTTCATAAAGACCTTTAACATACATTTTGGAATCCTTCATGAACTGAATAATAGTTTCATCTCCTTTAAATCTTTTCTCCAACTCTTTCTGAACATATTTACCAGCCCCAGCTAATTTTTTATGACCAAATGCATCAACACCAGCTGATTCATCATAAAGCTCCTCACCGTTAGCATTCCTTAAACCTTCAGCAACAAGGATCAAGTAAGTACCAGCACGAACATCGCTGATCATAACCCTGTGCATGAATGTTTCCTTGCAATCCTCATAAAGCACATCAAAATCAACAGGAACTTCAGGGATCAAGATCGCATCTGCATCTGCTGCTATGCCTGATCGAAAAACAGTGTGTCCGGCATATCTTCCAAAACATTCCATAACAATGATCCTGTTGTGTGTGCGTCCGGTTGTTTTTAGGTCTTCTGCAAAAGTAGCGATCCTGTTAACAGTAGAATCAAAACCTACAGAATAAGTCTGAAGATCAAGATCCATTGTTTTCGGCGCATGGATACATTTGATGCCATTTTCAGAAAGATCGACCATAACACTTCCGGAATCATCGCCGCCGCTAATAACAAGACCATCAAGCTCGAATTTTTTCATACCTTGTTTAATTCGGTCATATTTCTTCTCATCCTTGATATTCTTGATCTTTACCCTTGAGTGACCCGCTTCAGAACCAGCAGCATTTGCATTAACAGAATCCACTCTATCAAGAGTGAGCTCAACAATATTGTCAAACTCTAACAGATTGTAAAGTCCTGCATATCCGTTTGGAATAACATAGCAAGATATACCATTACTGTGTGCCATCTGGGCTGTGCCTTTAAGCACAGCATTTAAACCTCCGCAATCGCCACCGCTAGTAATAATTCCAAGCTTTTTCATTTCAAATACTCCTTTTTAAATAAATTTCATGCAAAAAACAAACAACTGTTAGCATGTGCCTTATTGATATTTTGTGGTGTAAGTTATCATAATCTAATAGAAAAATCAACTATAACAGAAGAATTTCAGTTCTTTCTTGTTTAAGTTAATAAAAAACCCTACTTGCCAGCCTTGGCTAACAGGTCATTTGCATGCTTGATCGCGATCTTGCTTTCTTGTTCGCCGCTCATCATCTGCGCTAATTCAGCAACTCTGGACCTTTTATCCAGACGGTCCACAGAAGTATAGGTTCGTCCATCCTTAACAAATTTATTTACCTTGTAATGTAAATTAGCAAAAGACGCGATCTGAGGGAGGTGCGTGATCAATATCACTTGACGTGTTTTAGAAATATCACATAATTTCTGTCCAATAATTGACCCTAATCTTCCACCGATCTGAGCATCAATCTCGTCAAATATCAAAACAGGGACAGGGTCAACCTTGATCAAAGCCTTTTTCAAAGCTAACATAACACGCGCAGCTTCGCCTGAAGAAACAATTTCTGCCAAAGGCTTTAATTCTTCTCCGGCATTAGGGCTGATATAGAAGATGACTTTGTCTTTTCCTAAAGCATGATAATCCGTCTTTTCAATACGCCCTTCAAAAATAACATTTTTTATACCGAGCTCTGACAGTTCTTTTTCAACAGTTTTTTTAAGATCTACAGCTGTTTTTTGCCTTTGTTTCGTGATCTTATCAGCGATTGTCTTTAATTTTTTTTCAGTTTTTGCTATCTCATCACGCAGCTTTGAATCATTATGTTCCAAGTCATTTAAAAGGTCATATTTTCCCTTAGCCTTAAAATAAAATTCTTGGGCGTCTTTTAACGTAGGTCCGTATTTCCTTTTAATATCATCAAAGATATCCATTTTAGTATTAACTTCTTGCGCTTCTTGAGCATCAAAAGAGAGCTTGCTGATATAATCATGCAATCTGGTTGATAGGTCTTCATTTGCCTGTTGTAAATTATCCAAGCTATCCATCAGCTCTAATGTTTTTTCATCAACTGCATTAAGGGTTCTCATAGGAGAGAACGCTTGTCTAATAATTTCAGCAGAAGAGGAATCTTCGCCATCGATCAACTCTAGCAACATCGCAGAATGCTCATTTAACTTTTCAGCATTATTGATCATTGTCTGTTTTTGAGATAGATCCTCGTATTCAGATTCATCCAATGAAACCTGCTCTAATTCCTTTATCTGATATTTAAGCATATCCAGCTCTCTTTCACTAGATATAGAAAGAGACTGTAACTGATCAAGATCCTTTTTTAGTTGTTGATATTGTTCAAAACCCTCAGAATATTCACTTAACAGCTCATCAAAATCAACTAGTCTATCAAGCATGCCCATATGATATTCGCTTGAAAGAAGCATCTGGTGGTCATGCGGCCCATGAAAATCTATCAAGTGGTCCCCAATCGCTTTAAGCTGATTTATAGTTACATTAAAGCCATTGATCTTTATGGTTTTTTTGCCGCTTTCATTAAAAGATCTGTGAATTATTAAAGTATTTTCATCATCTGATAAGAACCCTGAAAAAAGTTCATTGGCAAGTAATTCTTTATCATTTAGTTCAAAAACTGCCTCTATTATGCATGGGGTCTTATGATCTCTTATATGAGAGGAGGTAATACGATCACCGAGAACTATTCTTAATGCATCAATGATAATTGATTTTCCTGCACCAGTCTCACCAGTGAGAATATTAAGATCATTATCAAAATCTATTGATATGCGATCGATAAGTCCAAAGTTTTGAATTGTTATTTGGGATAACATAATAAGGTATTATATACAAAATTTAATATTCTTGTTATAATAATTTTTCAACT
>JAHJCZ010000142.1 GCA_018812705.1 Candidatus Omnitrophota bacterium | reverse complement strand
CCATCTTCCTCTTCCTGCTTTCGTGATCGTGATTGTTTTTTAACATAAGCATTTGCTTGTCTATTCTCTTGAATATCAGACATTTCTTCCGCTAATAATTGATCAACCGGTTTTTGTCTAAGTGCTTCCGGATCAACTTCCCCGTTCCTCAAAACAAAAGCGGCTAATCCTAACCGACGCATCGCATAATCCATATTGAACTTGTTATCTTCTACTCTTTCTTTAGCATTTTTCTTCATTGCTGCATAAGCTTCTTTATCTGTGAACAATCCAAACAAATCCGTAGCAACTTGGTTCATGGCATTATTTTGATAAGCTAATTCATCCCTTGGCTGTATCAAAGGTAAGCTGATATCGCGAGGCGTGACCTTGCCTGCTTCTTCAACAACATTAATTAAGTACCCTGTCTCACCATGAATAATTTGTCGTCCTATACCACCAACATTGTAAGCGATTACCGGAATGCCCTTATCTAATGCCTCAGAAACTTTTATTTCATAACCTTCTGCCAGGGATAATTGTAAAGCAACTGATGAACGTCGCAATATCGCATTTAATACGTGATCATTATGTGGCAAGCGAGCAACCTTAACATCTCTTGCAAAAGAAGCCGGGTATAATTTCTGAATACGGTCCAGTGTATCAATATATAATTTCATACCATCCGTGTCATCAACAGCCCCGTGACCTGCTAAGATCAGTTGCGGTAACAATGCATCCGGCAAGTTATGTTCTTTAATATATTCCTTCATATTTACCCAAAATCTGTAATATGCTTCGATCGCACCCGGAATATTCTTTGATGGGTCCATACGAGCGACCTGTATAATGCTTTGTCGGTTAAGGTCTAATTTTGTCATTAATCCCGGATTAATGCTGACTTGTCTTTCCCCAAACCATTCCTGAATATCTGTTTGATGAGAGGCCATGTAACGAATGATGATGCCTGGCGCAGCAACTGTGCCGGCTTCATTCGCCAAGAAGGCGTTAAAGCGCTTTAATGAATCCTGAATTGTTGCAAGTGAATGAGGGGCGTTTAAGTCATCTATACGATCTGTTGACGGGTTCATGATAACAGTAGGTTTATCTGTAACAACATTCTCAGGCACTGATTCTTCGATCGGATCAGTTGGCTGAATAATGACCACATGTGCATATTGCTTTATGGTTTGCCACAAGAAATCCCAATTGGCGCGCGCAACCGTTCCTTCGCTCATATCTGCCTCAAAATGAATATGTGAACGATAGATCCATTTAATTGTCTTACCATATTTGTCAGCCATAGCTTGAATATATGGCATCATTCCTGATGGTTGATAGTCATGGTTGAAAATAACGATCTGATCTTTTGCGTTAGCTATAGCTGATTCCAAACGCGTTGCATTTACCCGCCAATTTTCTTTTAAGATCTCTTTATCTTCTTCACTTAAAGACCTGACCAATCGACCCTGGAATGTATTGTGGAAACTGTTCTTTGTGATGTTAAATACTTTTTCATTTCCTGTCATAACAAACCATTGTGCGTCTAACCCTAAGGCGTATACAAGCAATCGCTGGAATGCGTGAAGCATCAAGGCAACGCCTCCGCCTTGAGCTGTTGAATTAATATCGAAGATGGTTGCGTCTTTTAATTCTCCTGTCCAGAATAAAATATTTTTCCAAGTGGTTTTTGATGTTGTTTCAGCGTATCTTGCCTTGGACATTAAAGGTGTAACGATCACTTTCTCTGTCTCTTTAAGTGTTCTTACTTTGTAAACATCAAACGGCCCTTCTGTCTTATAGTGAGCAGCTGCCCATCGCGCGGCCTTTTGTGCGTGTAAGAATCCAGGTATAATATTTCCGCTAATGATCGATTGCGCATTTTCTTTTATTGGTATAGCGTTAAGATCCTCTAATTGCGCTCTCATCCAGAACAAGTCAAATCCCGTATCATATCTCAATAAGGTCCCTAATTCAGCTGTCGCTTCTTGATCTAACCCGATAATCGCAACGCTTGTGATATGTGAGTTTTGTTTTTTCGCTAAAGCTCTTAATGCCTCCACAATTATTTGATAATATTCAGCGATGTCTTCTTGTGCATTTGGCGCATCAATGTATCTTGCCAGACCGTCTTTCAATGCTACATAAATACTTCCTCTGCTGATGTTTATTCCAGCATGTGTTGTCTCTTGGACTGTTTGAACTGCAAACCGATGCGTTGGGCGAATAAAATATATACTGCTGGTCATTATTGACGCAACCATAATTATGACACCCGCAATACTTTTAATCGCTAACCAACGTGTTGCTGAAACCATAGCATCTGTTTTTGAGCAATCATTCTTATGCCCTTGATATTGCCTATATGACCAATCCCGTGTTTTTAGTTCTCTGCTTTCTTTAGGATATTGTTTATTCGCAAAAGAATGCTCTGCAACACTATTCTTTACATGTGATTTATTATTTAATTCGTGAACAAAAACCCGGGCAAGCATAATTTCTGGGTAGGATTGACTTCTTAATGATTTAAGGAATGCACTTTCAAAATAAACTCCATTCTTATAACTTTCTTTTCCCTTATAATTATCTAAATAAACAGCACCAAAAGTGATCTCGTCCGTATCAATAATATGTATTGACGGACCTCTAACAAATTCTTTTTCATTTTCTTCTAAATAAGAAATCGCCTCTTCTCTCGCTTCAACAAGGTCTTTATCCCCAACGTTTTGATCGATGCTCTTTCTTTCCCAGTAAACATCAACTTTTCTCTTTGAAGCTTCCATCGAAACTTTACCGGTATAAGCACCATCCGATCGTTCATCCTGTCGTCCTTTTGTTTGAATATTTTCACCTTCAGAGAAGAACAATAATGTTAATCCTCTCAATGCTTCTGCGACACTCCATGCTTGAGCTGAACAGCCTTGTTGGTTCCAATGATGCGGCGCACTGCTATTAGCGCTAAAGATCTCAGGTATTGAGTGAACACCTTCCATATCAAGAAGCGCTGAAATGCTTTCAATATAACCACATTCCACTAGTATCTTGATAGCTTCTTCTCGTCCATAAGTGTTAACACAAGCTTCAATAAAGCCACCCATCAGCCACGGCCAAATCGTTCCCTGATGATATGACTGAACATTAGATTCACCAGTATGCTGAAAATGATAATTAATGTCCCATTCAGGCAATGTCTTTAATCCAAATGGTGTAAGAAGATCTGCTCTAACTTTCTTTAATATCTTTAATGCTCTTTCTTTGTTAACCAAGCCTAGCGCAACAGCAAAATTCTGATTCGGCCTGACCTTAACATTTTGAGGCTCATCACCATCAACTGTGTCATAGAGGCATTGCTGTTCTTCATTCCAGAACCTTGAATTAAAACTATCCTTAACCTTTTTTGCTAGCTCTAGATATTCTTTTTCCCTCTTATCCTTTTTATTTCTGTACAGCATTGCCATTACTGTCAATGCTCTATGCCAAAGCGCATTGATCTCAACTGGCTTTCCATGTCGACTCGTAACAGGAGGCCCATTATCTGGTTTTCCGTCCATCCAAGTAAGCTGAGTATCTTTATTACCAGCAAGAATAAGATGATCACTATCCATGCCAATACCCATGGTCTTTAACATTGGATTACCCTTCATAAATTCATGCACGATCTCTTCCAATATCTCTCTAACTGTTTCTGGCTGTCCCTCAGATTTAAACGCCCTAACTATTTGGCTATCAAATAAATCATAATCATTGGTACTTCTAATATATTCACTCAAAGCCCAGAACAACCACATAGTTGCATCAATACTGTTATATCCGGGGTCTCTACCGTCACCAATAAAGTTTGGCAGAAGCCCATTCTTTACAAAACGCAAATAATTCTTCATTACGTTTCTAAATGTTTCAGAGTCACCTGATGGAAGCGTTAATCCCGGGAGTGATATCATAGCGTCTCTGCCCCAGTTACATAACCATCCGCCTGATCTTTGATCAAAATGCGGTGAACCTGCGACAACTGTCCATCCGCCTAAATTAGTATCATCGAAGAGAAAATGTCTGGCTGCGACTTTAAGCTTTTCGAACAGATCTTTATACTTGCCATAATAAGTTATTTTTACCACTTTTTCTTTTCCTGTTAAAAGACTATCGCCAGCAATATCATTAAGTTGTTTTCTAAAATCTGCTTCTATCATTATTCCACAGGCTTCTAGTGCTTCAAAATATAATTTTAATTCATCTATATTTGAACGGAAATACTCAATGCTTGATTTCATTGACTCTTGATGGGAACCTGTTTCTA
Organism: Candidatus Omnitrophota bacterium; assembly: GCA_018812705.1. Taxonomy (GTDB): domain Bacteria; phylum Omnitrophota; class Gorgyraeia; order Zapsychrales; family Zapsychraceae; genus Zapsychrus_A. The sequence goes on along the minus strand of JAHJCZ010000142.1, from coordinate 1,485 downwards.
CTTCGGCTAGCTCATGGCGAATAATATCATCCATAAGTATTTGGAAGGCTTGAGCTTCAATTGTATCTCCATATGGCGGAGCTCTCGTTGCTAACCCCTTTTGTATTGTGATCTTTCCAGGATTTGTTGCAACATCAGCTATAGTTCCTGTCTTAGTTTCCTCAACAAAAACGATCAAAGCCATCCCCGCCATACTCTCAATATATTTATTAAAATTTGTCAACTCAGCATCAGTTGCCTCTCTTGGTTTTGCAGGAAATGATCCCGGATATGCTAATGGATTTTCCCCTTGTTCTTCTTGGCGCTTTGTTGCTTCCTGAAGCATTGGGAAATTACCGATATATTCTTCCATAATTGCTTTAAGAGGTTTAGCCTTGTCATAAATTGATAGATCAATACTCTCGTCCATCATGCTTGCATAAACAGCAGCAAACTTATGTGCAGCTGTTCTTGAATCTACCATCGGTAGCATCCTTGTCGCATTCTCCATTATCTCAAGAACTCCTGTTGGATTGCTTTCAAGATATCCTATTACTCCCTGTGCCCACTTCTGATTAGGATATTGATTCTTATCTTTTAATGCTGCTATTCTCTGTTTAACTTTACCTTCTCTGTAATATCTATATGCATATATCCTCTCTGATGCATCCAACATTGCCGCCTGCATCGCCTCTTCTGTAAATGGCTCAAATACATATCCGTTTCCTTCTTCTGCCTCAAAGAAACTTCTTCCTGTCTTTTTCTCCCAGGCCTTGATACCAACATTGAGCACTTGTTGTATAGGCGCGCCTGTATAGCTTGATATAACTATTGAAGCAGTTATCATATCTTTCTTATCCTTCATACCAGCTGCTTCTAGAGGTGGAATTGACCATTGTGCTGCAACGCTTGTCGCAGGTATTGTCATGCCAGAAGTAAATACATCCCACATCATAAATAAATATCTGTTATTAATGTTCTCATTATCTTGTCTTGCATAATTTGCCATTTGGTATGACCACTCTTGACCTAAAGCATCAGATTCATGAGGTTTTCCTGCTGCAATAAAGTTGTAGCCTAACCCTCCTTTTTCAGGATCGGCTGTTAAATATTCAATACCCTGCAGATCTCCAAATCCAAGTAACTGAGTAATAAATGTGATCCATTTGTAATCTGCAATTCTTCTTGCCTGTACCATCAATGGCCGATCCTTCTCCATATGAATTCCCCAGTTATCGCTCATCCAATCATAGAAGTAATCTCTTGCCTTTTCTATTGCCTCATATAGTTGTGGACCTGATAATCTATCTCTTCCTAAAGTTGCAAACTGCTCTTTTAACATCCAAAACATCGGCCAAATTGAATCTTCAATATAGAAATACTTGCCCTTGAACTGGCCAAAGTTACCGTCGTTTTCCATGACCTGCTGATGTTCCGGCCCGACTGTTCCTATCGACCCTGATATCTTGCTTATTGAATACCATGGATCAAATACTTCTGCATCAT
>JAHJCZ010000141.1 GCA_018812705.1 Candidatus Omnitrophota bacterium | reverse complement strand
CTATTTTATAAAAAGGATTATACATGAGAAAAATCATTCTATTAATTCTATTCACATTCATTTCCAATGTTTCATATGCGGCTACAATCAGAATGAATAACGGGGATATTGTAGAAGGGGATGTTGTTGAGAGATCTGAAAGCGAGATTAAAGTCGATAATGGCACGGGTATTGCCATTTCATATTATTTGGATGAAATTGAAAGCATTGATGGAGAAAATCCTCAAAAATATTCTAGCGGTCTTCAGACAATAAAACAGCATTATTATTGTGGGATTCGCAATCTTATCAATGTGAAAGACGGCATGAAACATGGTATTCAGAGAAGTTATTACAAGAACGGAAAAGTTTATAAAGAAGAGAATTATGAGAACGGAAAAATTAATGATTTGGCTAAAGTTTATGATGCCTATGGAAATATTCTTGAGGAAAGTAATTATGTTAATGGAAGAAAAGAAGGAGTAACTCGTTTATATTATGAAGATGGTACAATAAAAAATGAAATTAATTTTAAATATGGCATTGAAACAGGTTTATGTAAGGCGTACTACAAAGATGGATCCTTAATGACGGAAGAAAATTTTGAAGATAACGAGTCTACTTTGAAGATATTTGATAAAAATGGTACTATGATAGGAAGTTTTTATACTGAAGACGGAAAATTGTTTCATGAAAATGGTAAAATATTTAATGGAAGGCAAACAGTAAAGTATAGTAATGGTAATAAATTTTTAGAAGAAGAATTCAATGATGGGATTTTAAACGGTTCAAGCACAGCTTTTTACGAAACAGGAAATATAAAAATTGCAGGAAATTATGAGGATAATGAACCAGTTGGTGCTTTTAAGATTTATAATGAAGAAGGCCGTATAGAAAAAGAAGAGAATTATGAAGCTAAAAAGGGCAAGACATATGAGAAAAGTTATTACAAGAACGGGAAATTAAAAGAGGAAATTTACTATAATGATCGCTTTGTTCATAAAATATATGATGAGAATGGCGAAGTCTTATTTGAGGAGTGATTTAGGGTTAACAGTTAAGAGCACATTGTAGTATTTTTATAATATTTTATAATTTTAGTAGTCAAAAACAAAACAAGCAATAAAATGCAGGTTATTATAGAAACAGTAGCTCCGATAGTCCATGCTTTTGGCTTAAACTTCAATATTATGTGATGCCTCCCATCCTCTAGCCAAAGTCCCCTTTGACAATAATTTACACGATATATCTTTTCTTCTTTTCCATCTACAGTCGCCTTCCATCCTGGATACCATACATCATTCAGCACTAACATTGAAGGAATTTGGACGTTAATATCGATTTCGATCTTATTTGGATTGTCGGTATTAAAACCAGCTATTTTATTCTTATTCTGAAGTTCATCAAAATAAATTATAGGTTGTTGACAAGGAGTAATATCAAAAGGTAGCTTTTCACTTTCATCAATGATCACAGCTTTGCGTAAATCGTCAAAAACAAGCATTTCAAGTTGCTTGTTTTCTGGTAATTGTATGATTTTATTTTGAGTATATACTCTGGGCAAAGCATCAAAATTGGTATGAATGAAAAGTTTAATATCATTTAGAAGGATCATTGTTGATTTCTCGTTTGGAAAAATCTTTTCGTTGGTTTGGGTTATGTAATAACCAACTGAAAAATTATTCAGAAATTGTTCATGATCAGGGAAATCAACGCCCTCTATGGCAATAAAATCATCCATTTTTATCCCATCATAAGCCTTTTCAAAAGCACGTTTGAATCTATTTTCAATAGGATAAACGTGGAAGTCCATAAAAACAGGCCTATTAGTTAAACGTAAAAATTTAGCGCTTATCGGATAATATGATGCTGTGCGTAAAAGTGGATCATTTGCTACGGTTGGTACGATCTTTGTCATTAGCTGGATCATTTGATGATCTGACGGCCTTATATATCTTACATGCTGAGGTAATAGTGGTTTTGTTTCAATAAAAGTTGTATTATAGAAAGCCATTAATCCAAGCACAAAAAACTCTACCATGATCAAGATTCCTAACCAATAACCAAATTTTTTTGGTGAAAATATAAAAATAGCAATAAATATCAATAAGAAAAATAATATCAAATGACAAAGAGAAAAAATAAAAGGTGTTTTGACTATTTGGTTTTTTAAAAACTTTTGAAGCCAAGAGGATCTGTATTCTTTGCCTCCCAGAAATATAGTTATTCCATTACGCATATAATGTAAGCGCCAGGTCTTGTTATAAACAAAAGTCTTTATTCGTTCTTTGAAATGACCTATTCTGCCTATACCAGACTTTGGCTGTATCCATAAAAACTTATTTGGAGGAATATTTACTTCAAATTCGTAAAAGCCCTCTTTGTTTGTAACATATTTCCTTACAAAAATACTATCTGTTGGGTTATCAGTATGCTCGTTAGAATATCTTATTTCACCTTGAGAGGGGCCATCAAAGGCAACCCGCATAGTCTTTGTTTTGCTATAAGCAGGAGTATACACTCCAACATAATTGCCAGCAGGAAAATAACCATCTACATTAGTACGAATATGCCCACGCAAATTATCGTAAAGTAACCGATTGTCTGGTGCAATCAGTACGGCCAATACCAATATGACTAAAATAACAAAATACCAACAAGCTGATTTGTATATCTTGTTTTTTGATAACTGATATGCATAAGAAATAATATAATTCAAACTAATCGCAATGATTATGCTCGACGAAAAGCATTGTATTGTTCTGTAGCGAATAGGATAAGGCAGCCCTCCAATAAATGGTATCCATCCAACAAGTAATTTATAAAAAGGTGTATTATTGCCTAGCATACAAAGTATAGCGAAGGAATATAGAATAAAGGATAAAATAGCAAATCTATGCTGGCTATTTGCGTTGCTGTCAGAATGTTTTTTCAATAAATTTATTGATAGTAATATCCCAAAGAAAATGGCTAAAGTTGTTGCAACACCTCCGGCCATGTTTGCTTGATAATACATCAAAGGATAACCAATAAAGGCTTTTCCTGTAATTCCGCCAAATAAATTTGGCAGAAAGATCGTTGCTAGATGAAATATTGATAAACTTCCTCCTGGCTCAAGTGCAATAGCATCTGGCTCGATCACCTTTGATAATGCAGTATATTGGATACCGTCAAAGACTGAATACAAATAAACAAAACTCAGTGATGTTCCAATAATAAAAATAATGATCGATAAAATAAGTGGCCAGGAAATCGTTTTTATGCTTTTTGAAGGGATTTTTAAAAGAGTAGAATTAATAATAAATCCTAGCCAAATAACCATAATAAAAAAAACATAATGCACGGCTCCGGATGTCCAAATAAGATAAAGAATAATGCTCGATACAATTAGTTTCCATAATTTGAATTTTTCTAATGTCAGCAGGTAGAAAAAAATGAGCCAGGGTAGCCAGCTTAGCATCTCGAGTACACTTTGTTTGACATATGTGTAAATGAAACTGGGTCCGTAAATGTATGTAATAGCTGCAACAAATGATGAAAAATGATTGCATTTAATGAATTTTTTACAAAGAAAAAACATTCCAATAGCGCCGATAACATAGTGCATAAAAAGTGGAAGAATAGTAAGCATCCAGTATGCATTATCAATGTCATTAAGATTTGCCAATAAGTAAAATGGCCAGGAAGGCAAATAATAGTTATGTGACGAATATATAAACGCGTAGTAAGGAATAGCGCCGCACCAGACAGACGAATCCCACAAAGGTATGATCCCTTTTTGGAAACTTTGTGCAGAAAAATAATTTATTAAAAAATTAAATGTTGATTGAGTATCATGAAAAATGCCTTTCCACCCAACCATAACAGGCAGGAAAAGAATCAGTGCAGCAAGAACCAGTAATGAAATCGGTAATATTAATTTTCTATCCATAATATATAGCTAAATATAGTGGCAGCATTAAGGTTGAATGAGTTTCAAAGATTAGTTGTTTAAGGAAAACATTTTCAATTCCAACGCTCTCTTTGCCATTTTATTCCCCATATTATAAGGGTTTATTTCTTGTAAAATATTAACATATTTTTCGGCTTTAGCTAAATCCTCTTGCTCAATGTAATAAAGTGCTAATTCTCTATATTGGTCTTCTTTGTCTTCATAAATTTTATTAACTGATTTGTTTAGGTTGTCCTCTGTTTTTATTATAACTGTAAAGGATTCTTTATCTATTATCCAATAAGAATTATCTGGATTTTCAGTAAAGTTAATTAATTCATTTTTTGAAAAAAGCCACTTGTAATTTCCTTCCTTAACATACCGCTCTCCCATCTCAATGTTCCAACAAAGAGCTGGCATGTAGTCAGGCAAATTGTTGTCAATATATACTTTATGATCTTCATTAATAAGGCCAGATTTTATTCCTGCACTTATTGAAGCAAACATTATTCTTAGAGGAGCAAGTTGTCTTCTGTAAATACCCGCCACTATTAATATGCATATTATATTCAAAATAATTATGGGAATTGAAAATTTATATAAAGTTTTTAAAGCTTTGTCGGAGAGTTTTAAAACTTTGCTTATTATATAAGTGATCAATAAGATCAAAAAAATATTGGGTATAAACTGGTATCTGAATTCAGTAATGCAATATAAATATGCATTATCAACCATTCTAAGCGAAAAGGTTATAAATGGTGTTGTTAGCATTAAAAAAAGAAAGAGAAATATGACTTTGAGCTCTTCTCTATACTTTTTCTTAAATAGAATAAAAATACAAGTAAGTAGTGCCAAACCAAATGCTGCGCCAACATAAAAAATAGCTTCAGAATTATTGTGTGTTTGAAAATATTTTATTAGAGGCCCCTTTAAATATAGGTTCTCTTTTATCTGCAGCGGAAATGCAAGTGGTGGAAAAGTATTTAGAATGATCGTATTGTAAAAAGTATTAAATAATACAGTTAACCCTCCAAGCAAAAAGTTGCTTATTTTTAATAATGCTGAATACTTATATATAGGGGTTTCATAAGTCCCAATAGATCTGGTATATATAAAAGTTGCAATGTATGTAGAATAAACGGTACCTAATAAAATAAAATTACTTACAAAAGAGCCTGGTTGTCTATTCTTAATTTCTTTCTTTAAATTCTTTATGCTCGATAGTATTAGAATGGCGAATGGCCAAAGCACGAATGCTTCATAGCACCACATTCCCGCAAGAAATAATAATGCTGCAAAGAGCAGGAATTTATTATTTCGTGTCTTCAAAAAGTCTATATAGCAAATAAATCCTAATAAAAATGTTATAAGCCCAATGAGTATGTACATATGGCATGACCAAAGAACAAGGTCGAAGTGGCTAAATAGGAAAGTTGTAAGAACTACAGTAAATGAGCATAAAGGTCTATTCTCTGAAAAACGCAAGCTAAATTTGTAAAGCAGCAGCATGGAAATGTAATAAAAAATAAGATTGAAAAAATTATACATGAAGTAGTTCGAACCAAATATGCTATGGAGAATGTAATAAAAAATCCGAGATAGCGGCTGATACCTCATTTGTTCACAGGGGTCTATATTTAAAACATGTATCCAAGTTGGTCCTGGTAAAGCTTCGAAGCTATGAAAAGGATAGAACATTGTTGGCCAATAATCACTAATGGGTGGATTATATAAGCTAGGGAACGCAACAATTAATAAGAGTCCAAGCAGGATCAAACTAAAGATCAAATCAAAATGTTTATTATTGCCTAGAATTTTCATAGGTTTTTTAGTAAATGCATTTTTTCTTTTACTTTGATTAATTCATCATTCATGCCCAATTTTCTATAAAGGAATTCTAGTTTTTTATATGCTTTATAGTCATCAGGGTTCATTTCAACTGCTTTTTTAAGAACGTCTAAGGCTTTAATGTTGTCATCTTTAAAGGCATAATGTAATGCTAGAAAATTATATTGCTCTGATTTTCCTTTGCCGATCAAGACACCCTTCTCTTGAATATTTGCTTCCGTATTTTTCACTATTTTAAAAGATTTTTTATTTATGATCCATTTTGCATTTTCTATATTATTTGAGAAATATTTTAGGTCTTCATTTGGGAACATCCATTTAAAATTACCTTCTTTAATGAACCGATCCCCCATCTCAATGTTCCAGCAAAGACTAGGCAAATAGTCAGGAATATCTTCTTGAATGTAGATCTTGTCTTTATTGTTTATAGCCCCTTTATCTATGCCTGTACGTATTGATGATATGATTTTATTAAGGCCAGCAAGTTGGTTTTTATAAATATTGACAACTCTGAAAATATTGAAAATGTTAAGTGAAAAAATAAATATTAAAGTGATATATATGATCTTGAGAATTTTATTAGAAGGATTTAAATACCTGTCAATTATATAAGCAATTATGAGAATTAAAAAAGCGTTTGGAATGTATTGATATCGAAATTCGCTCAGGCAGTAAGAAAATGTGTGCAATATACCTAATTTACCTAAAAATACTATATATGTTTCAGATATGAGCAAAAAAAGAAACAAGCTGAATATTTTTAATTCATTAAATTGTTTTTTTCTATATAAAATGAAAAATAATAAAAATAATCCAGCTGCAAAAGAAGCGCCAATAAATGTTACGATTTGAGGAGACTTTTGAACATAATGAATAACCGGTCCAGCCATATATATGTTTTCAGTGACTTTTAAGGGAAAAGGAATAAATGGGATAATATTTACGCAGATCGTATTGTATGCGAGATTAAATAATGTCAAAAAACCACTAGATAGAATGATTTTAAAGCTAAAGAAGTCAAGTATTGAACGAACTGGATCAACATAGGTTCCAAGGGATTTAATATATAGAAAAAGGATGAAACATAAAGAGTAAACAGCTCCTAAAGTTATGCAAGTTGATAAAAGTTTAAATTTAGCGCCGGGGCTTTTAGCTGTTTTAAAGTCAGCTATATTCGCTAAAAAAATAATTGCTAATGGCCACAATGCAAATGATTCATAGCAAAGCGTGCCTAAAATAAAAAGAGTTGCGGTTATGTAGAGCAGCTTAACACGAGATGTCTTTAAAAAGTTTATAAAGCACATATATCCCATAAGGAATAGGCAAACCCCTAAAAGAATGAATATATGGCATGACCATAAAACTATATCGCTATGATTGAACAAAAATGCAAAAAGGGCAATGAAGCAAGCTGCAAGCGTTTTATTCCTAACAAAATATAAACTAAATCTATAAAGCAACAATATGCTTAGAAAATACAGACAGAAGTTTAAGATGTTGAAGTAGGTATAATTTAAATTAGAAATACAGTAGATAATGAAGTAAATTAAGTTTGCCAACGGACGATAGCCAACTTCTTCAACAGGGTCAAAATTTAATATGTTTAGCCATTTAATTGCGCCTGGGTATGAATTTAGGTTGTGAAATGAGTATAAAAGTTCCCATGTATCGCTAATAGGCGGGAATTTGAAGCATGGATAGAATACGGCAATAAGTCCAAGCAGAATTAAAATGCTGAAGATTATTATGTGTTTATTTCTTTTCATTATTTGGTTAAATATTGTAAATAACTTCTAGATTGTTAACTGTCAAACCTCTTCAAATTATCTGCATTTTACTT
>JAHJCZ010000140.1 GCA_018812705.1 Candidatus Omnitrophota bacterium | reverse complement strand
TACTAATTTCAATCATTTTTTTTGCTAATCACATAGCTACAAGCATTTACGTTAATTTATCTAAACCTAAAGTATCTTCGCATTAGACGATTTCAACATTTAGGATTTAGAATAACAAAGAAAATAATTAGCATGAAAAAGCTTTTAAATGTGGAAGACTTAGCCAAATATCTGAAACTGCAAAAACAGACTATATATAATTGGCTTAATCAAGGCAAAATCTCTGGAATGAAAATCGGAGGCGTTTGGCGTTTTGACAAGAAAGAGATAGATAAATGGCTCAAGTCACAATCAAGGAAGATTCACAAGCATTAAATCTTTTACAATAAAGCGAAGTACTGCTTGTAGAGAATAATTTTCCTATGCGACAAGAAAATCTAATAAAAAACAAGCATAACCAATAAGCTTGCGTTATAATGACAGAAAAAAAACAATTAGGCATCTTTTGGGATGATAATTTATTATATTTTGCTGAAAGCAGCTCTGCGGCAAGTATTATAAAATCATTTACGATCCCATACACGCAGCAAGAAGATAATCCTTTTAATGAAATTCACCCTCTAGCTACTACAATCCTCAATGCTTTCAAAGAGCAGAACTTGTCAGAGACAACTGTAAACCTTTCGATACCCACTAAAGATATTATTTTTAGGTCCTTTGTCATTCCTTGGATGCAGCCTGCAGAGATCAAGGATGTTGTTGAATTCGAGGCGAGCAAATACGTTCCATTCGCGATCAGTGATCTTTATTATTCTTTCCATTCTGCTACATTTACTGAAGATGGCGTACGACGCATTAGAGTCTCTCTTGTAGCTATAAAGAAGCTTACTTTGGAAAAATACACAAACATATTAGAACAAGCTTATGTTGAAATAGATATTATCGAACCAGGTCCATTAAGTTTGTTACGAGTCCTTTTCAACAAAGGATTTGTTAAACCAGAACAAGCTATAGCTATTGTTGAAAACTCCGGATTTTCTTCAGGAAAAATCGTTATTGCAAATCAAGGCGTTCCTCAATTTGTGCGGGAATTTCAACTTAAGATAACAACCGATGATGGCACAGAAGTTGAACACAAATTACTTGAAAGCTCATTGTTGAATGAAATCAGAATGTCGCTGGAATACTTTCACAGGCAAAACAATCAATTAAAAATAAACAAGATCCTGCTTCTTTCAACTGCTGATTCAAGTGACTTTGTAAACATTATTACTCAAGAGCTAAAAATTGAAGCCGAAGCAGTCAACATATCAGCTGTTACTAACAGCATTGAGCACAGTGATATTGGGCATATTAATGCTTTCGGAGTAAGTCTCGCAGAGAACGTAACTATGCCTGCTAACTTCTATTTATACTCCGATAAGCCAAAGGCGATTAAAATAAGCAAGTCTACAGAGAAACACGAATTCAATATTAAAGCGGTAGTTGCTTCAACTCTTATTTGCTTTGGACTTGCAGGAGGTGTTTTCTTCTTATCAAACAAATCAGTTTCAGCAGTAAAAAACAAGTTATCCGAAATCAAACAACAGCTGGGAACAAAAGCAAACTCTACGACGACATCTTTTAAGATGCGAACAAACGGACTTAATAACAAACTTAAAAGTCTCAATTCCATTAGAACTGAAGGAAAAACATCTGAATTTCTTAAATCAATTCCAGAGGCTCTTCCACCTGGAACATGGATAACTAAAATAACAGTGACATATCCAAACACAATTATATTCTCTGAAAATTCTTCAAGTAACGAAAAAAAACCAGAGTCAAAATCAAGCAGGTCTAGAAAAACCCAAAAACCCACTACTGAAAAAGAAGAGGACGCTCCTTCTACGATTGTAGATATTGAGGGATATTCCTATTCAAAAGAGACTTCTGAACAGTTCGGCCTGATCAACGACATCCTTAAAAAACTCCAAACAAGCAAGGAATATTCAGAAAACTTTAAGAAGATAATTCTTAAAACAATAAAATCAACAACAATAGATGATTATCACGTTACTTATTTTTTCATAAGGTGCGAATAAATTATGAATTTAAAAGATCTTAGCAATATTAAAATAGAAGACCTTAAAAACATCGACGTGAATGATATCAAGGACTTCTTTCAAAAAAGGTTAGACATTTCTATTATAATTCTATTGATTATAGTTATATTGTTTGTAATAATAGGAATTCGGGGTAGTGAAAAAAAGGACCTACTAAAAACAGAAGCACAAGTAACCGAAATGAAGGAAAAGCTTGAGGCCGCTGAAAACTATAAATTAACTCAAGCTAATTATGATCGCTTCATTAATAATTTTCCTAAATCAATTAACAATGATCAACTAAGCGATAAGATTTCTGAGCTTGCAGCACAAAATGATGTTTTAATTTTGACATTTTCACCCCAAAATACAAAGATTTCAGACATTATTGAATTTTCTACAGTTAGCATTAGCATCACTTCTGAAAAATACGAAAACATTATTGCTTTCACAAACAGTATAGAAAATTCGCCTTACTCTTTAAGAATTGAAAAATGGCTTGGCAAGTCTAAGGTCGAAGAATTTAAAGGCACTCAAGCTAACACAAACAAAGACTTAATTTTAGCAGAAATAGAAATAGGATCAGTCGTTTTAAAAGATGAGTAATCGAACATTAAAAATAATGATCTTGACACTAGCATCTTTTGCACTTAACCAGAGTGCGGCATATGCTATTGATAAAAATTATTCTAGGTCTTCTTTTCGCAATCCTTTCGAGCCTCAACTTCCTCGAAGAGAGAAAGCTATCATCCCATCTACAGAAGCAACAAAAAAAGCCATTGACAAAAAGAAAGCTGAAGCAAAGAAAGCTGCTGAAACTAAACCAGTTTTTGTCAAACCTCAACCTATTGAAGTTGTTCCTGAACCACCTCAGATGATCATTTCTGGCTTAGTATGGAATTCTGACAGGCCTCAGGCCATTGTTAACAATAAGGTCATTGATGTTGGGGATACCATCGAAACAGTTCAAATTGTCGCAATCAGAAAAGAAGGTATTGAGATTGAGTTTCAGGGCAAAACAATTACTATTGAGCCATAAAGGAGTCTTTTAATGAACCGAAAAATATTTTCTACTGCTCTTATATCGATAGCAATTGTTTGCTTCGCTTCCAAAATAAATGCAACTGAAGACCTTCTAACAGGAAGCAGTTTGCTTAAAAAGAAATATGATAAAACCATATCAATGGATTTTAAAGATGCAGCTTTAAATGACGTACTAAAAATATTTTCTCAACAATCTGGCTTGAATTTTATAGCTGCAACATCTGTAGCCGATAAATCGGTTAATCTTTATCTGGACAATGTGCCAGTTGAAGAAGCCCTTGAAAGAATACTTTCTGCAAATGACCTAACTTATGAGATCAAATCAGGGAGCAATATTTTTGTTGTAACAACATTAACACGGCCATCTGTCAATCTAATAACAAGAATGTATCCATTAAGGCATACTTCAGTGCCTTCATCAAAGATCTACACAACATTATCAACTAGTTCTGGCGGTGGAAGTGCTACTTCAGGAATACTCGATGCAGTAAAAGCCATATTAACTTCTGATGGCGCCGTTATTGAAGACACCAGAACTAATAGCCTAGTCGTATCTGACATCCCGAGCCAATTCCCAATAATTGAGCAAACCATTACTAAACTTGATGTAAGAATTCCTCAGATCCTAATAGAAGCAGAAATGCTGGATATTAATACAGACGTTCTCGAAGATCTTGGCGCAAAATTTGGAAAAACACCAGTTAGTTTTACAGGTGCATCAAAAAACTCATATTTTCCTTTTAACACAGACAATATTATTGATGATACTGTTGGGGCAAACCGTCAAGGAGTAATTTCTAGCGAATATACTTTGAGCACACTTTCTTTTGCAGGATTTTCTGCGGCAGTTGATTTTCTAAAAACAAAAACTGATACTAGAAATTTAGCTCGACCAAGAATATTGACCTTAAACAATGAAACAGCTGTTATCCATATTAAAACTGATGAAGCTATTGGTTTGGCTTCAACAAGCAATGACTCATCATCCTCAAGCTCAACAGAAACAACATCTGAAGCAGAGCGAGTTGAAACAGGAGTTTTTCTTACTGTGACCCCACAAGCAAATATATATACTGGTGAAATTACTATGGCTATTGAACCAAAAGTTGTACAGGCAAGAACTGGAGGGACTTTCGGGGAAGGAACGAACAGGCAAACCTTTAAAGACCCTGAAGAAAGAGGAACAAGGTCAATTCTTAGGGTAAACAATGGCGACACAGTAATACTTGGCGGATTATTGAGAACGGACAAAGTACGAACAGGAACATCAGTTCCAATAATCAGTAAAATACCTATTTTAGGAATGGCCTTCAGGCATAAACATTTAGAAGAAGAAGAACGCGAATTGATCATTTTCATAACTCCCCGAATTGTTGAAGACAACAATATCCCGAACATATTGTCTTCAGGCTCAGGTAATATTGTCCGAGAGCAGGAAATTCCTACAAAGAGACTAGATAAGATTAATAAAGAGCTTTCCACATTTGAACATCAAAGGTTTTAATTATGGCTCACTTACGACTAGGTGAAATCTTAATAAAACAAGGATTGATCACTGAGCAACAGCTTCAAAGAGCGATCACTCTTCAAAAACAAGAGAAGGGTCGTATTGGTGAAATACTGATAAAGCTTGGTATCATTAATGAAGAAACCATGATCGAGGCCTTGGGAAAGCAAATGAACCTTCCTTTTTATTCTTCTGATAACACCGAACTTTTAATCCCAACTGAAGGACAAGGCCTTGAAAAAATATTTACTGGGGAGTTTGCAAAAAACAATTGCATCATCCCTCTATCAAAAAATATGAATTCGCTAACTTGCGCCATCAATGATCCTCTAGACTTTCTTACTATTGATAATTTAAAAAAAATCTCCAACTGTGAGATCAATCTGGTTATTGCAACAAGACTCACTATCCAAGAAGCCATAGCAAATTTTTATTTTGCAAATGACAAAGATGCTGTAAAAATATCACTTTTAGACAAAGCCGTTGAAAGCTCCTATAACGAGCCCGCTGGAGAGTCGTTCGTTTCTCCAAATACTCAAGCTTCCGCTGAGTTAAGCCTTAATAAGTTAATTGAGAAAGCCGAGGAGGCGCCTGTAATTAAGCTTGTAGATCTTATCATCAGACAAGCAATTGACGAAAGAGCTAGTGACATTCACATTGAACCTTTTGACAACAAGATCATACTCAGGTATCGAATCGACGGCAGCCTTCATAAGATTCCTCCGCCAGCTCCCCATTTAATTCTGCCAATAGTATCAAGAATAAAGATCCTTGCAAAACTTGATATTGCAGAAAAGAGACTTCCTCAAGATGGCGCTATTTCTGCAAAACTAGAAAACAGGACCGTTGATATTCGTATTTCTACGATACCAACTGTATGGGGCGAAAAAGTTGTTATGCGTATACTTGATAAAGGTGCAGTACCTTTAGAATTGGCAAAGCTCGGCTTTGAATCTAAGCAAATAGACCTTTTAAGAAACGCACTTTCAATGCCCTATGGACTTTTCTACATTACAGGACCGACAGGAAGTGGAAAGTCAACCTCTCTATATGCAGCTGTTAATGAAACTATCGATCCGAAAAAAAACATCCTGACCGTTGAAGATCCTGTTGAATATAAAATTGAAGGCATCAACCAGGTTGCAGTAAAAAATGATATAGGCCTATCATTTGCCACGACGCTGAAGGCCTTTTTAAGACAGGATCCCGACATTATAATGGTTGGTGAAACCAGGGATCTTGAAACAGCTTCTATCTGCGTGAGGGCTGCTTTGACAGGGCACTTTGTTCTTAGCACTTTGCATACCAATGATTCAGCATCAGCTATAACACGACTTATGGACATAGGAATTGAAAACTATCTATTAACTCCTTCACTTGTCATGATAATGGGACAAAGGCTTGCAAAAAAATTGTGTTCAAAATGCAAAGAACCTTATGAGCCTGATCCTGGGCAGCATGGAGGAATAACCTTTAAAAGCGATCTGATCTACCGAGCAAAAGGCTGTGATGAATGTAACAGCACAGGTTACAAAGGGCGGATAGTTGTTGCTGAGGTATTACCTGTCGACGATGAGATACGCAAGTTAATATCGAACAAAGCATCTTCATCTGAAATCAAAGATGCGGCCAGAAAGAACGGGATGGACACTATTTTTGAGACAGGATTAAAAAAGATCGAACAAGGAATAACCAGCTACGATGAAATATGCCGCATTAGCGTTGATAATTAATTAATGCTTAATCCAAACTTTCTTTCCCAGCATTTACATATTGGGATTCGTCTGAAAAGAATAAAAATAAATTTTAAACATCAAATTGCAGCAATAATTATAAAATAAAAAGGTTCTTAAGTTGCCAACATTCTCATATATTGTTAAAGATAGACATGGAAAGTCTTTTGCAAAAGAGATCGATATCGATAGCAAAGGCGCGCTTATTGAAAGACTTCAAAATCAGAAATTTTTCATTGTCAGCATTAAAGAGCTAAAGAGACATGGCGAAAAAACAAGATATGTTGTAGCCCAAAGAAAAAGGAAGTTTACCCACAAAAACGTCAAGCTTGATGATCTTCTAACTTTCTCTCACCAGCTTGCTACCATGATGGAAGCAGGTGTTACCCTTATAAGGACCCTTAATGTTATTCAAACACAGGTTGAAAGCGAACAGTTTGAGAGAATAATTGAAAAGATCAAAAATGATGTTGAGCAGGGAAGCTCTTTGAGCCTTGCTATTTCAAAGCACCCAAAGGTGTTTAATCAATTTTGGATAAGCCTTATGGAAGTAGGCGAAGCTTCAGGAACCATACCTACTGTCTTAGAAAAACTATCATTTTACCTTGCTCAACAAGCTGCTTTCACTTCAACCATCATTTCAGGAGTAATCTACCCGGCAATTCTTTTTGTAGTTGCTATGGGAGCGGTCGTATTTTTCGCACTGTTTGTTGGCCCTAGATTTGAATCGATATTTCAATCAATGGGAGCTGATCTTCCTCTAATTACCACCGTCCTGTTAACAACTTTTAAATTTATTAAGGCTCAATTTTTCTTGATAAATGGAGCAATTATTGCAGGTTTCTTCCTTTTTAAAAGGTATATTGCTACTTACAACGGAAAGCTTATGTGGGAAAAGTTCTTATTTAGTCTTCCTACTTTTGGTGAAGTCATTAGGTTGATCATAGTTGAGCGCTTCGCTTCTCAAATGGCAATCTTAATAGATGCTGGTGTACCAATTCTTTTTGCTTTGGATATTACAGAAAGACTTGTTGATAACAATAACTGTGCTTTGATAATAAAAGACATTAAAGAATCCGTGCGTGAAGGCGAACTTCTTGTTGGTCCAATGGAGAGAAGTGGATTTTTTCCTCCAATGTGCATTCAAATGATAATGGTCGGGGAGGAAACTGGAGAATTAAGCAAAATGCTCAAACATGTATCAGCATTCTACCAGGACAAAGTTGAAACTTTCATGAAGAGATTTGCTACAATTATTGAGCCGTTCATGCTAATTTTTATGGGTGCGATCATTGGAACTATTGTTTTAGCTATGTTTTTACCAATGTTCAACCTTGGACAGCTAGGAGGAGGCGCTAACAAATAATGATACTGAAAATTTCTTATATTTCCTTTCAGATTTACACAAATGTATTATAAACTATTATGTAAGTTAGGTTTCTGTTAATTTTGGTTTAATTATAAACGGTTTAACTTTGACTCTTTGACAACTATATTAGCATATGTTATCCTTCAAGTGAAATATGAGCATAGTTTTTAAAAGGTAAACTTCTCGTAAGAGTAGGACACAAAGCTATAGGGTCCAGGCAATTTTGCTTGCGAAGCATACAAAATTGCCTGGATAGCCAGTTGCACAACAATTAAATTGTTGAAGCCTATTTTACGTGAAGTAGAGTAGGCTAATTTTTTTGCCTTCGATAAGGTCAGTTTTTGGGATACTTGTGACAAATAACAGTAACCAAAGCTAACCTTTTTCAAATAGGTAGCATCGAAGGGACTCCTGGAATACACGTGACACATAACGGTAATCAGAGCAATCCCCTCACAAGAGAAAATTGTCGATAACTAGTGCTAATCAGCTCTACAGCTGTGTGCACTTGCTATTGTCAATAGTATAAATAGGTGTTTTGTTTTGTAGTGTTCTTTTTGATTACACTACTACAAAATAAGTGTTTTATTTAAAGAGAAAAGCAAAAAAAGAAATCAATAAAAGGAGAGAATATAATGAGATTAAGAAATAACAAAAGCGGTTTTACTCTATTGGAAATCATCATTGTTATCATTATAGTTGGTGTTTTGGCTAGTTTAGCATTGCCTAAACTTTTTCAAAATGTTACTTTCTCAAAATCAGCCGAAGCTATGAACATGATCGGCGCTATGAGACGTGCCATTCAGAATTGTTCTGTTATGTCAGGTTCCTGGGATACAACTAACTGCCGCACACTAGCATCCGTTGGTTACGCAGACCCTTACACTACCACTGAATTT
>JAHJCZ010000139.1 GCA_018812705.1 Candidatus Omnitrophota bacterium | reverse complement strand
TATTAACTAATAATACTAATCTAATTTGCATGAAAAATAGGAGGTAACACATCATGTTTAAAAAACATGTCTATTTTCCACTCGTAGTAATCTTGCTTCTAACATTTATTCTTTCTAAAACAGCTTTTTCTGAAACATTTAAGGACAGAGTTGGTTTTGTCAAAGTTGGCAAAGTCGATTCCTCAGCACCTATACAAGTACCTTTTATTACTTGGGGTGGGGACATGATAACTTTTTATGCAAATGGCGGATTAAAGACAGCCGAAGATTCAATATTTGGTAAACTGGGACTTAATATTGAATTAGTAGGTAGAGACGATTTTTATCAACAATCAAAAGAATATGTTGAAGGCAAAAGCCCGTTTATTAGAGGGACTTTTAGAATGATGGGACAAGTGTCTGAACTGATCGCAAGTGATCCCGCGACAGAAGGTATTATGGTCTTGCAGTTGACATGGTCTGCCGGAGATCATTGTGTTATCCGAAAGGGCGTAAGAACAATAGCTGATCTTAAGGATAAAAAAGTAGTTCTTCAGAGAGGCGGACCCCATGTAGGCATGCTGGATGATATTCTTCGAGCAGGTAAATTAACTTGGGATGATATTGATGTTATTTGGGCGAAAGATCTCACCGCTACTGCAGAAAGCCCTGCTGAGATATTTAGAAGTAATAACGATATAGCAGCAGCATTTGTTATTACACCAGATATGATAGGTCTTACAGGTGGACTTGAAGATGTTGGCACAGGAGCTGAGGGAACTGTTTCAGAAGCACATGTTCTCGTATCAACAGCAAACATGAGCTATTCAATTGCCGATGTGTATGTTGTCAGAAGTGATTTTTATTACGCAAATAAAACCTGGGTGCAAGATTTTGTAGCTGGGTATTTAAAAGCCTCAGAAGAAATCGTTCAGCTTAAGAAAGATTATGAAACAAAAGGTTCAGAGAAGCTGATGAAATTATTGCAAATGACGCAAGATATCTACGGAAAAGATGTTATTCCCACACTTGAGGAAGATGCCTATGGTCTATTGATGGACGCTACTCTGGCGGGCTATCCCGGAAATGTTTCATTCTTCAGGAATGTAGATAATAAACATGGATTTGATGTATTTATGGAGAGGTCCCTGGACCTATCGCAAAAACTGGGGATCATTAGCAAAAAGACCGCTATTAGCAATAATGACCTTGATTACAATTCGTCCACTTTTGTCGATTACCTTACCACGACCGGTATGGAGAGAGGGGAAAGATTTAATGCAGAAGCTGTTCAGTCTGAAATTGAAGAGCTTACAGCGCAGGGAGGGTTAGACGAAAAGACTATACTTTCATTTACAATTGAATTTAAAGCCAATCAAACTGATTTTTCTGAAGATGAATATGCTTCTGATTTCCATGAAGTACTTCGCAGTATGGATCAATTTGGAAGCGCTGTGCTTGCAGTCAGGGGGCATGCTGACCCAACACTTGCTTTAAAGACACTTGTTCAGGCCGGTATCAGTAATGGAATTCTTAAGAAAAGCGGGAAAGCAGGCGAATGGATCTACTATTACAAAGGCAGGCCATTAGATCTTGAAGATACTGCAGAGGTAGTTTCCTTGATAAATAGCGGGGCTTTTGAGAATGGGGAATACAATGCAAGAGCGATTGTCCAGCAGGCATTAAATCTGTCAAGAAAAAGGGCTGAAGCTATCAGAAAAAGCTTTATCACGTACGCCAGAAAACAAAAAATAAATATTGATGAATCTCAGATCCAAGCTTTTGGAGTAGGCATTCGAGAACCTTTAGTTCCTAAGCCAACTAACCAATGGGAAGCCATGCAGAATATGAGAGGAGAATTCTCTATTATCCGAACATCAGCCGAGACAATAAATGCTCAGGATTTTGACTTCTAATAAAAATGTAGGTATGTATGAACATTACAATATTAATTCGGAGATCAACATGAAGAAAATATTTATTATCACATTCATTCTATTATTTCTTTTGCCGCTGCCTTCAAGAAGTGAAGATGTCTATAGTGAGAACCTAGTTATTGTAATGGATTGTTCCGGGTCGATGGAAGGTCATAAGTTGATGCAAGCAAAAATAGCTTTAAAGGAGATCCTGAAATATGTTCCTGCAGGTACTCAGATAGGGTTATTATCATTTAGCAGGGACACAGGAGGCTGGAATTATCAGCTCGGACCAAGAAATGATGAGATGCTGATTAATGCTATCGATAGGCTTAAATCAGGAGGAGGAACACCTCTAGGTGAATATATGCGTTATGGCGCTGAACGATTATTGAAAGAGAAGCAAAAACAGCTTGGGTATGGAAACTATAGATTGCTTGTAATAACTGATGGAGAAGCCAGTGATCGGGAACTTGTTGAAAGATATACACCTGACATAATGGCAAAAGGAATTAATATAGACCTTATTGGCGTTTATATGAACAGTGCGCATAGCTTATCACAGATGGTTCATTCTTATAGAGAAGCCAACGATACAGAGTCATTAAAAACAGCTATTACAGAAGTTCTAGCTGAAATTGGAGATAAGCAAGACGCTGCGGCAACTGATGATGCCTTTGAAATTATTTCAGGATTGCCGCAAGAAATGGCAACTGGTATAATTTCAGCTATTTCAAGCACTACCGATAAGCCTATAGGAGAAAGTGCAAGAGCTGCAAAGATAGTGGCAGATCGAGCGGTATTACAAAGTACGGCAAGTAAAAAAAAAGTCCAGCAATCTAATAACAAGGACTCATTCTTCCCGAACATGTTTTTATTCATTGTAGGTATGATCATTATTTCACAAATATTCTTTAAAAAACGTTAAGCAGCTTTTAAATAAATGAGTGAACAAAATCAAAACAAAATAATTGGCGCCATTATTGTGTGGAGTGTTCTAATTTCCATTGGTGCCGCTATCTTCTTTAAATATTTCCTAAGGCCTGATCGTGTCAGGAAATTAGAGAATGTTACTTCTGCGCAAAGTCAATATCAACATGAAATAACGATAAGCCTTGATAGTTTTTCAGGTTACAGCGTTGTTAGATCAAAAGCCTTCCGTGAAGAGTTGAAGTCTTTTAAGATAAGATTAAATCTTAATGACGATAATGCGGATTACAAGAAGAGAATCCGCGATCTCGAAGGGGCTAAAAGTCAATTTGCAGTCTTTACTGTAGATTCGCTCATACTTTCTTCTGTTGAGCTTAATGACTGGCCAGGTACGATCATCTTGTGCATTGATGAATCCCATGGCGCAGATGCTGTTGTTGCTTATAAAACGAGTATGCCTAACCTAAATAGTTTAGATGACCCTCATGCTAAAGTCGTACTTACGCCAGATTCCCCAAGTGAATTTATGGCCAGGATTATTACAGCGCATTTTAGTCTTAATGGGTTGCCAAGTAATTTTATTGAAAGAGCTGATGGCTCAAAGGATGTATACGAAAGATTTAAATCTGGATTCTCTGAGAAGAAAGCCTATATTATGTGGGAGCCGGATGTTTCAAAGGCCTTAGAAGAACCTGACAGTCACATTCTCTTAGATTCATCAAAGATCAAAGGCCATATTGTTGATGTGCTTGTTGTCCAGAGACAGTTCCTAGCTGATTATCCCGATATCGCTGATAATGTAGTTGAAGCATATTTGAGAGCTGCATACTCATATCAGAACGAAATGGTTGATCTAGTACTTCAAGATGCGAAGGAAGCTGGTGAAAAATTAACAAAAAGCCAAGCGGAAAATATTGTTAAAGGCATTAGATGGAAAAACACTATTGAAAATTATGCGCACTTTGGGATTATTGATAAAAGCGAGGCAAAGGGACTTGATCATATAGAAGATATAATCCAAAAGATCACAGATGTTTTGTTAAAAACAAATGCTTTTGAAGCTGATCCATTTCAGGGCAATTACAACAAATTGTTTTATGATAAAACTTTATCAAAATTAAAGGAAGGCAACTTTCATCCAGGTAAAAAAGTAAATCTATTGACAGATGAAACAAGTGTTCTTGACTTTGAGGATGTGCGTGGTGCTGAAGACCTGCCTGCTTTGAGCGATGATCAATGGCATAAGCTAGTTGCTGTAGGAAAGATGAAAATTAATCCCATAAGTTTTGGCAGAGGAAAAGCGACGTTTGGTTTTCAGAGTCAACGTGATCTAGAAGAGCTCGCTGATAAATTAAGATCTTGGCCTGGTTATTATTTATTAATCGTAGGACATGCGCGAAAAGAAGGCGATCAGCAGTTAAATAAAGAACTTGCTCAGCAGAGAGCAGAAGCGGTACACGCTTATCTCGTTGATCAATGCGGTATTAATCCAAACAGGATCAATGCTAAAGCTGCTAAAGTTTTTAAAAGAGGGGGAGTTGGTCAATCTGTGTCTTTTGTTGTAGGGCAATTGCCGTATTAATTGATTTGGTACATATCAAGCAAGGATGATATCTTCGGGAATGAAGGGCTTGTCTGTCCTCATTAAGCTTTTTCTGGAAATCACTTCCTTGAATTTTGAAAGCTTCATAGGGAGAGTTTCATGAGCAATAAAAGGCATTGGATAAGATTCATACAAATTCTCCTAACGCGCATACCTGTATTGATATTTGCAGGATCAACATCCATATCTTTCATTGCCGGATGGGCAATGGATTTTAAGATATTTTCATTAAATGTTTTGCAGACCGTTTTGTTTTTGATGACGCTAGGCACAATTGGACAAATATTCTTTCTTTCTGGTGATAAAATAGCAGAAAGGGTAAAAACAGAACTTAAAGAAGAAGACGATGATGCGCGTGAACAAAATCTTGATGATCTTTACGATAGATTAAAAAAAGACAAGGATTCTCGAACAGAAAAGGCGCTAAGAGATCTTCGAGAACTTTCTAACGCGATCAAAGAAAGCACAGGACAAGAATCAACCTTAGACGCTCAAACAATATTTGAATTGCACTTTAAAGTAGAACAGCTTTTTAATAAGTGTATCAGCAGATTAGAAAAATCATTAAAATTATGGAAGAGCGCAAAGGATATCTCTAATAGAGATGTAAGCGAGAAGCTGCTTACGCTAAGAGAAGAAGTTGTAACGGAAGTTATACAAAACATAGCTCACTTGGGAGAGATGTTAGCTCGGATACAAACGTTGAACTGCAATCAAGATTCCAGCAAAGAGGATCTGCAGAATATAAGAAAGGATCTCGAAGAAGGATTGGCAATTGCTGAACAAGTTGATGAAAAAATGAGAAAGTTTGAAAAGGGCGAAAATCAATTTGAATAAGTATTGTTTTACAAATTGCAAGATAGAATAATAATCAATTAATAGGAGGTTAAACTAATGTTTAAAGCCGTAGGTAAACTATTCAGAACGATAGGTTATGCTCTCTCGGGGAGGATCAATCAGATCAGTGATATTTGGGGTGAGGATCCTCATGTCGTCGGAGAGAAATACAATAAGATCATTGATGAGAAAAAGGCCAGGTATCAAACTATTACCCGGGCGGTTTCTCGATTGATGACATCATTGGACAAGAAACGAAATCAACTTAAAAGATATAGAGAACAGGAAGAGCAGAAGGATAAAGTTGTGCGAGGCGCAAAAATTGCCGGCCAGCGTCTTGCAAGGGAACTCAAGAACCAGGGGAAAGACATAGAAGAAATTAAAAATAATGATCTGATCAAAGAATATGCAGCAAAGAATACCGATGCAAAATCCTCATTAGAACTTTTAAAAAATGACATAAAGAATCTCGAACAAGAAATTGTAGAAGACACACAAGAATTGCAGAATTTTGAAACAGATATCAAAAAAATGCAAAGAGAGTTTAATAATCTTCTCCAAGAGCGAGATAGGGCTATGGCGAAAGTCTCTTCTGCAAATGAAAGAAAGCAACTCTATGAAATGAATACCGGCATTAGCAATGATGAAACTGCAGAACTGCTTCAAGAGGTCAGAAATTCGGTCAGCAACGTAGAAAATTTAACGAAACTTGCAGCTAAGACTTCAGGATATGAGAACAAACAAGAAGAAGATGACCTCATAGCACTTGCGGAAACAGGAGGAGATGAAGACTTTTTCGCTGATATTGGTCTATCTGAAGGTGAAGAGAAAAAGCCAAAACAAAAAGAAAAAAAAGATGAGAATTATCAGGAATAGTTGTAACTAAATTTATAAAAAGGAGTAAAAAATGAAACTTTCAGTATTAGTATCAGTATGTGTCTTAAGTTTTTTCTTAGTTTTTTCTGCTGTAATGAGCGAAGCACAGGAAACGCCAGTTTTCACATTAGCATGGAGTGAATATCCATCATGGAGTACTTTCGGGGTGCTTCATGAAGCTGGTATAATAAACGGAGAAAAAGGAGAAATGGGTACAGTAGAATTAAAATGGAATGTTGACATTGTATTGCAAGAAATGGATTATGATTCAACGATCCAGCTTTATGCTTCAGGCCAAGCAGATGCTGTCTGCATTACAAATATGGACATATTGAGCCCGTCACTTTCAGTGGCTTCAGTCGCTATCCTTCCAACATCTACTTCAAATGGTGCAGATGCGCTTATTGTTTCAGATAAGATAAAAGACCTCAATGATCTAAAAAACGTAGAAGTTGCTGGGCTTGATCTGAGCGTATCAAGTTATACTTTTGATTCGAATATCGAACTAAAAGGAGAAGATCCAGATAATTATAATTTTGTAAATATGGATCCAGCAACAGCAGCTCTTCAGTTTCAACAAGGACAATTAGATGCTATCGTTGTGTGGAATCCTTTTGTGTTAGATACATTAGAAAAAAGAGATGATTCACGAGTGATGTTTGATTCTACATCAATACCTGGTCAAATTATTGATATGGTGGTAGCAAATAAAGCATCTCTGAACAAACCAAAAGGAAAAGAATTCGCTTTAGCGGTTATTGACGCATTTTATCAACTGAACAATATGTTAGATGATCCAGCTGAAGGGGACGATACACTTATTGCATTAGGTGAGAAGTTCAGTAATTTAGGGTTGGAAAGCATGAAAAAAGTTGTTGAGCAAACAAAGTTCTATCGCACTCCTGATGAAGCATTATCATTATTCGAAGGGGAAGAACTTAAGTCAACCATGGAAAAGGTTGTCAGTTATTGTATTAAAAGACAGATCATAGAAAAAGATCCTTCGATCGATTACGCCAACGGTGATGCCGACTTAACTTTCGATTCATCTTATATTAAAGCATTAATGGATAAATAATTGTCGGATATTCAAGAGGGAGTAATAGTTTATGATCGGGAAGCCACTTAAGCCGGTAACAAGGATACTGGTGATGATATTATCTGTCATCGTGGTATTGGGGGCATATACTCATCTTTCACACAGGCAGCATATAAAAAATCCAAAAGATAAAACCATCCCGACTTGGAGCCAGCTAAAGGATGGCCTTCTTAAGATCTGTGAAAAAAATAAACGCTCTGGTGAAAGATGGATCGTTCAAGATTCTTTTGCATCTGCAAAAAGGCTATCCTTAGGACTTTTGTGGGGGGTCGTCGGGGCTATTATTGTAGGAATTGCGATAGGATGTTTTCCAATAATGGATGCCTCTTTATCTTCCTTATTGGCAATTCTTGCCAAATTACCTCCGACGGCAGCACTTGCGCTGTTTTTTGTTATGCTTGGGACTGGCATTGGAATGTATGTTGGGATCATTGTTGTTGGAATCCTCCCGGTGCTAGCTCAAAGCATTTACCTTTCGATAAAAGACGTGCCTAAAGAATTGATATATAAAGCAACAACGTTAGGGGCATCTAAAGCAGAGATAGTCTGGAATGTCATCGTTGTGCATATTCTTCCTAATATCATAAACTCGATTCGTCTTCAGATCGGTCCTTCACTGGTTTATTTAATAGCTGCTGAATACGCTTGCGCGCATATTGGTTTTGGCTATAGATTAAGACTTCAGGCAAGATTGGTTAATATGGATGTAGTTTATCCATACTTAGCTATCCTGATAATTTTTGGTTTTATCATGGATTGGCTTCTAAAATCATTACAAAGAAAATTATGTATGTGGTATTTACAGGAGAGGGAATAATTATTGAATGATATTGTTCTGGAAATAAAAAACGTTAGTCATTCATTCGGTAGGGGAACAAAAAGACATCGTGTTCTTCATGATGTCAATTTGCGAATAAAAGAAGGGCAAATAGTTTCGCTTGTTGGACCTTCAGGTTGTGGTAAATCTGTGCTACTTAGGGCAATCGTCGGGACACATCCACCTGAAAAAGGCCAGATCATTGTTTTCTCAGGGGATAGTAATGAAATCGCTATA
>JAHJCZ010000138.1 GCA_018812705.1 Candidatus Omnitrophota bacterium | reverse complement strand
TTTCTGTTCTCTTGTTAAAATTCCTTTAACTTTTACATTAATATATGGCATTACAAACCCCTTTTATTCAGAAAAGTAAGGTTATCATTTTTGAGATAGTTATTTTTCCAACAAAAAGATACCCATATTTGCAAAGAAATTTGTTTTAACAGATATTACTTTATTCTTAGAAATCCCAACTTTATTAATAATAGTTATGTTGTTTGTTTTGCAAAAATTAATAAAGTCCTTAAGACTTAAAAAACGCAAGTTGGGTGTGTCAAACCATTGATAGGGTAATTCTTTTGTTACAGGAACTCTTCCCTGAAAAAAGATCTGAAACCTTGCCATGAAATGGCAAAAATTAGGTATCCCAACAATTACTTTTTTGCTTATGCGAAGAGACTCTAATATCACATTTTGAGGATTTAAGACTTGCTGTAAACTTTCATTGAGGATTATATAGTCAAACCGTTTGTCTCCGAAGTCAGAAAGACTAGAATCAATATCGTCATGCGAAACACTAATGCCTTTTTCTACACATTTATAGATCTCTTCTTCATTAATTTCAATTCCTGTAACTGAACAAGCCTTGTTGTTCTTTAATAATTGAAGAAGTTGGCCGTCACCGCAGCCAAGGTCCAAGACCCTTGATTTGCTTTCTATCATTTCAAGAATGATTTTATAATCTAGCCTGATTACATCGCTGTTTTTGTCCGGCATTTATTGTTCCTTTGCTACTCTTTTTAAGAAGTGTTCTATTAATCGTGATTGGTCTTCTGTTTCTACAAGGAATGAATCATGTCCATAGGACGCATCGATCTCAATATTTGAAACATCTATTTCGTTTACCTTAAGTGCTTTTACGATCTGTTTAGTTTGATATGGAGGGTATAACCAGTCTGATGTAAAAGACACAACTAGAAACTTAAGAAGTGACTTAGAGAAAACATCAGACAATTTCTTCCCTTCAGACAGATCAAAATAATCCAGTGCTTTAGAGAGATAAAGCCAGGAATTTGCATCAAATCTCTGGACAAAGCTATCTCCTCTATGTTTTAAATAGTTCTCTATTTCAAAATCAGATGAAAAGTCATATCCAAGCTTTTCTTTGTCTTGTAATCTGCGTCCGAATTTCTCCTGCATCGATTTGTCGCTCATGTAAGTGATATGGCCCATCATGCGAGCTACCGCAAGCCCGCGAGCGGGTATAGATTTGCCGTAATAGTCTCCGTTTTGCCAGTCCGGATCAGCCTTTATTGCCTGTCTTGCAACTTCATGAAAAGCTATTTGCTGAGGCGTATGTATTGTGTTTGTTGCGATGATGATCGCAGAGGCAATACTTTCAGGAAATAAAACAGACCAGCTAAGTGCTTGCATCCCGCCCATTGAGCCTCCAGCTATGCTCATTAGTTTTGAAATTCCTAAATGGTCAATCAGATGTTTTTGTGCTATGACCATATCGTTTATGGTTACAATGGGGAAACTTAGCCCATAAGGTTTTCCTGTTTTAGCGTCAATTGAAGATGGGCCGGTACTTCCCTGGCAACTGCCAATAACGTTTGAACAGATTATAAAATATTTTTCTGTATTGAAAGCCTTATTGGGTCCGATCATATTATCCCACCAGCCCGGTTTTTTATCACCTTTGTGGAAGCCTGCAGCATGGGCATCGCCAGTTAATGCATGGAATATTAGAATGGCGTTATTTTTATCTTCGCTTAGGGTTCCATATGTTTCATAGGCTATTGTTATGGACTCTAATTTTTCACCGGATGATAATATTAGTTCGTTTGGCGGTTCACAACAGGAATAGAATTGCGTTTCTACGAAGCCTACTGAATTTTCATTAAATGATCTCATTTGTAAAAAATTATATTTATACGTGGCTTATATGAAAGTTGCCTAAGGTTATTGTCGGGACATTCTTAAAACTAATAATATATTAATAATAATGCTAAAG
The DNA here is from genome assembly GCA_018812705.1 of Candidatus Omnitrophota bacterium. Taxonomy (GTDB): domain Bacteria; phylum Omnitrophota; class Gorgyraeia; order Zapsychrales; family Zapsychraceae; genus Zapsychrus_A. Next base: position 19,979 of record JAHJCZ010000138.1, on the reverse strand, counting down.
CAAGAAATAAGAGAAAACAATTAAGCAGCTGTTCCTTTTAAGACATTCGTGGTGGCATCTTTTATTGTGACTTTTAGTGTCTGACCGCGAAAATAATTTCCGGCTGGGAACACAACCAGAATGCCACCGTCAGTGCGGCCCTGGTAATTAGTAGTTGAGCTGGTTGTGCTTTCTTCTTCTATTAATACATCAAGAGTGCTGCCAATTAATTTTCTGTTGTTGATTAATGAAATATTTCTTTGAAGTTCATTGAGCTTGACTATTCGGTCTTTTTTAGTTTTAGCAGAGACGTCATCCGGGAATTTGTCAGAGGCAACAGTCCCTTTTCTAGGAGAATATTTAAATATGAAAGCGGAGCTAAAAGCCAGATCCTTCATTACTTTGTAGGTATCTTCAAATTCTTTTTCAGTTTCTGAAGGAAAGCCTACAATAATATCTGTAGTCAATGTGATGCAAGGGATTTTGGTGCGAATCTTTTTAACCAGATCAAGAAATGATCTCTGGGTATAGGACCTGTTCATTTTTTCAAGTATTCGGTCACTACCTGATTGAAGCGGTAAATGTATGTGTTTACATACTTTGTCATTGTTAGCGATCTCATCAATTAATTCATCCGGAAAATCTTTTGGATGCGGGGACATAAATCTGATTCTCTGGATGCCTTCTATTTTGCTGATCTTTTTTAAAAGGGTGGTAAAGCCAGTCCGACTTGCACCATAAGAATTTACATTCTGGCCGAGTAAAGTAATCTGCTTAAATCCTTCATCGGCAAGCTTATGGGATTCCCCAAGGATATCTTCCATTGTGCGGCTTCGTTCTCTCCCTCTGGTATATGGAACAACGCAAAATGTGCAAAAATTATTGCAGCCGCGCATTATCGCTATCCAGGCATTAACACCTTCAACTCGCTTAGGATAAATGTCCGAATACATTTCATTCTTATCAAAAGTGATCCTCGAATCTTTTTGCTTGGTTCTTGATACTTGACGAATTAATTCCGGAAGTTGTTTGTAGTTGTCAGGGCCTGCGATCAGATCAATATCAAGGTTCTTATCTTCGAGAAGTTTTTCTTTAAGGTTAGTTGCAATACATCCCAAAATACCGTAAATGGCAGGCTTGTGCTCGCGGGCATGTCGCATTTCATGAATATGTCCACGGATCTTGCGAATGGCATTCTCGCGGACCGAACATGTGTTTAAAAGGATCACATTTGCGTCGATTTCGTTATTCGCGAATTTAAAACTCTCGCCTTCTAGAATGGATGTGATCAATTCACTGTCATATTCATTCATCTGGCAGCCAAAAGTCCGAAGGAATACTTTTATTTGCTCAACATTGTGTTTTGTCACGGTTTGCATAATTATAAATTGCTTTTCTAAAGTTTATACAAAATTGTCTAATATTATCAGTTAACGTCTTCTTCGTTACACAGTTTTTGTGACTTTATTATAATTTGATTTATTTTTTCCTTAAGTGTCATATCGTCGATTTTTGCATGTATGGCCTGTAAGTGGAGAATGGCATCTTGAGGAAGTCGATAAAATTTTTCCAACCCCCCTAAAGCTGACTGCTGCTCGCCGATTGTCCCTTCTTTAAGAAAAACAATCAGAACAGGGATGGACAAATTATCACTTTTTTCTACGAGTTGCAATGCCGCAATCATTCGAGTTGGAGCTGAAGAGCTGGTTAATTCACTTATTCTCCTCTGATGAGTAAGATACTCTGGTTCGACAGCGACAATAGCTTCTTCTATTGACTCTCGGATCAGAAAATTCTTGTCCTCTTTAGTATAGACAGTAGGAATAAAGTTATCTTTTTGTTCAAATAATTTACGCAGGGGTGAATAATTAGATGTATTATGGGCATACCTGACTAATGATTTTACAGCGGCATAACGAATTCCAAAGACCGGATCCATGATTGCCTTCTCAAGGATAGAAATCACACCAGAATTGGTCATGTTTCCTAAAGCATGTATACCCCAGATACGAATAAAAATTGAAGGATCACTCACGGTTTGTTCTAATAGAGGAAATAAACTCTGGTCTTCAGCTCTAGAACCAATCACATTTCGATCATACGGATTACCTTCGGTTAATAGAGATAAAACCACTATTCTTTCATACTCTTTCTTACTTTCAAGTAATCTCTTAATTGCAAGTTCATTGGTTGAATCGTTATTAACTGTAATTTTTCGCTCAATAGCATTCATCAGAGCCGAAATTTCAGAATATGAATTGAAATCAGCCCATTTGACTGAATCGGCTTCTTTAATTGCAGTCGCTAACTCCAAATAAAATTCTTTAACCAATTCCTCTTGCCCCGATTCTCCTTCAAATTTTCCAATAGCTTCTATGGCGGCTATCCGCACCTCAGGATTTTTCTTGTGTAACAGTCGGTTTATGAGAACTTGCAATGCCTCAGGAGAGCCAATGGAGCTTAACGCTTCAATGATTACTTCATTCCGTTCCTGGTTATCTTCTATCAACTGAGAAAATATCTTAATTGATGAAGTTGATTTTATTCGTCCCAAGGCTTCAATAACAGTTGTAACCATTGCTTCATTATTTGTAGAGATCTTCTCCAAAAGATCAGATTCAATCTCAGTCTGTTCTCCGATTAATCCAAGCGTCTTGATTAATCTAAGCTGCTCAATCTGGTTGACGCTGGCCAGTTGTTTCAATAATTTGCGAACGATTTCACCACGCAACGTTGATTTTCGGAATTCTTCCAGAGATTCAATCGCTTGAAGTCGAACCAAAATGCTCCTATCATTCAAACGATTGAGCATAGCCTGGGCAGATTTAGGAGATTGTGAGAATTTTTTACCTAATGTCGCAATAGCTTCCAATCGCACTGCGCTAGATTGGTCGTTAGTCAGATTGATTAAGATATCCTCAAACTGATCATCATCAATCGAATTAACTGAGAACGCCGCAATTGATCTAACTTTGGGAGAATCGTCTGTTAAAAGGCGCTTAATTTTCTGAGGCAATGCTGATACTCCGGATGATCCGTTTGATTCAATAAGATTCGCTACAGCTATGTATCGAAGTTCAGGATCATAGGCCTCTAAAAGTTCAATGTAATCCTCATTAGTATATCCAGGAATTTCAATGCGAACATAATGTTTTTCAAATACAGAAGTTTCTCGGCAACCCGTTAAAGTGAAAAGTAAGATTATAGTGCCCAAAATATATTTCTTATGCATCTGATTCTCCTTTTTTAAAAATAAATTTGAAAGTTTATCGATTCGGCATTTTTGTTATATATTTTACAACTTCATCTTTCCCAACATCTTAGCAATTTTCAGCATAGTCATCTTTTTTCGCATCCAACATTCAGCCGTAGGTTTTGAGAAAGACTTTATTTTTCATTTTTTATGATTTTTAATATTTCCTTCTCTTGCTTCTTTTCTAATAAATTGATAATTTTTGCTTGCCACTTTTTTGAAACAGATTTGTATGCTTCAAGGATCAATTTAGACTGTTTCATGTTTATCAGGTCATGTAACAAAGCAAGAGCAACCAGCAGGTCTTTATCAGCCTTTTCAGTCTTTGTTCTACGCTGAGTTACAATTAATTTGTGTATAGCAAACCAAGCTGGGTGAGGAATTGATATAATAATCCCTTCAATATTTATTTTGATTATTTTTTCAGATAATAAGTTTAGAAATCTTAAAGGTTGGGCATTTAACCCTAGGCTTGGTAATGGATAGGGTTTATCAGAACCCCTTCCTTGCTCTTGGACAAGGAATTCAACAATAAGATCAGGATGAATAAGGCGAATATAGCCTTGTTCTCCAGCAAAATCTACAATGAATCCAAGATTCTTTAAAATATCAGGGATATTAACTGACGATTTTATTGATTTCGGTTCAGGAACAAGAAAATCAATATCCATTGTGCGCAAGGGAGGAATAAGCGATTCTTTAAGATAATGTTTTTTATATAAAGGAATACACCAGCTTCCTATAAGGATGACATCTCGTAGCACGCCTTCATTATGAAATCTGCTCAATACTTCTTGGCAAAGATCAGATTGGCTCTTTTCCACGTAAGGAACTCCTTAAGAATTTGATTTGTTTTTTCACTTTTGATAGTAAATTGCGATATTTTGCTCTTAATTGTTTTGCCTCATTATACTGCTTGATAATTTTTGGGTCAATTTTCTTACCTTTATAGACAAATCTTACTTTACCGAGCTCTCTTAGGACAAGGTAATAATACTCGTGATCCTTAATCTTTTTCTTAATAAGGCTTCCCTTGGGTAGTTTATTTAATTCTTCTTCGTATTTCTTTTGAATTTTAAGAGAATTTTCCAATTCTTCTTTTAAAACAGGTTTGATTGCCATGGTATGCCCTCCTCAAGTTACCATACATATGTGTCAATAATATATAATGTATGGTAACATCTGTCAAATAAGAAATACCATACACATGACATTATTTAAGCTGTTGTATGGTAATCATATGAAACGTTTTTAAAATCTTCCTTTTAATAATTCAATTGTAATATTGCCTCTGCTATCTTTTCCATAGTCATCCTATAAGGTAACCATCTGGCAGCCGTAGGTTGTCAAAAATATTTTTGCCTTTTGTAAATCTTTTGATTTCATATTAATATGCAGGTCTTAAATATTGTAAATAGGTGCTATTTATACTCAGCTTTACTCAAATCTCAATGCTTCTATTGGATTAAGTTGTGCCGCCTTTTTTGCAGGCCACAAACCAAAGCCGATACCAACGGCAATTGAAAAAGTTGTAGATAGAATAATGCTAAAAAGCGAAACCTTAGTTGCCCAGCCGAAAACAGCAGCCATTATGAAAGCGGCTCCTGCTCCCAGCAAAATCCCGATTAAGCCGCCGCTAAAAGTCATGACAACGGCTTCTATTAAGAATTGAGACATTATGTCCTCACGGCGAGCGCCGATAGCTTTTCGCAGCCCTATTTCGCGAGTTCGTTCCGTTACAGATACTAACATTATGTTCATGATACCGATGCCTCCGACTAAAAGTGATATCGCGGCAATACATCCTAAAAGCAGGCTCATTGTTTGTGTTGTGCTGCTCAACATTTCCTGGATCTCGCTCATGTCTCTGATCTCAAAGGAATCTTCTTTGTTAAATGATCTGTTCTTTTTCCTAATGACATTTTTAATCTGCTCCTGTGCTTCTGCCATGAATTTTATATCTTTAACTTCTGCGTAAATCTGGTCAACATAATCTTTGCCTAGTATCCTGTACATGGCTGTGGTCAGCGGAATGTATACAATATCATCCTGGTCGCGCCACCCCCCGGATCCTTTCTCCGGAGCGATGCCGATCACCTTAAAATTAATACGGTTTATTTTTATCTCTTTTCCAATAGGATTGCGAGAGCCGAAGATCTTGTTTGCAACCGTAATTCCTATGATGGCAACTTTATCCCGCCTGTCAATTTCTTCTTGTGTGAACCATCTGCCAATTTCTGGAAGCGTTGCTCTCATTGAACCATAATCATAACTTACACCCTCAATGCTTGTATTCCAGTTCTCGCTTTCAGAAACGATCTGGGCGCTTCCGCGACAGCTTCCGCTTGCTTTCTTGATATAATCAGACAGCCCGGCTATTGCATTGATATCTTCAAAAGTAAATCTAGTTACTGAACCTGCACCGCCTGATGCGCCCCTCACGCTGGAATGTCCTCCCTGAATAGAAAGAAGGTTTGACCCCAATGATTTAAGGCGCTGTTCCATAGATGATTTTGCGCCTTCACCTAAAGCCATCATAGCAATAACCGCACCTACTCCAAAAAGTATACCTAAAATTGAAAGAAATGAACGAACCTTATTGGAAAGAATGGCTTGGAATGATTGGGTGCAATGCTGCAGGAACTCCATTTTCCCGAAAGAAGAATGTTTCTTTGATACGATATCTTCTATTATTGAGCTGTCGTTCTTTACCGCATGTTTTGAATTGTTCTTATCTTTATAAACATCTGTCTGGATTTTTCCGTCACGCATCGTTATTATTCTTTTTGCCTGCTCAGCAACTTCCATCTCATGTGTTACCATGATAATGGTTTTTCCGTCATCATTCAGCTTGCGCAGAATGCTCATGATCTCTTCTTCGCTTTTTGTGTCCAGATTCCCTGTAGGCTCATCAGCGAAGATTATCATGGGCTCGTTGACCAGTGCCCTTGCAATAGCGACCCTTTGCTGTTCACCTCCTGAAAGTTCATTAGGCTTGTGGTGTTGCCGTTGTGCCAGCCCGACAGCTTCCAATTTTTCATAGGCTTTATCCCGTATATTTTTCTTACCTGCATAAATAAGAGGTAATTCTGTGTTCTCTATGGCACTGACCCGTCTTAAAAGATGAAACTGCTGGAATACAAAACCAGCTAGCCGATTTCTCAGAGTGGCAAGTTCAGCGTCATTTAAAAGCGAGATCTCCGTATCAAATATTTTATACGAGCCTTTATCCGGCCTGTCTAAAAATCCAAGCACATGTAATAATGTGGATTTTCCGGAACCAGACGGGCCCATGATAGCGACAAATTCACCGGCTTTTATGGAAAGGCTGACGCCTTGCAGAGCATATACTGGCACTTTATCTGTATGGTAGGTTTTGGAAATATTATTTATCTCTATCATTTTATCTTCTGCGCTCCGGCATAAAAGGATTCTTTCCCGTTTCCCGTTTTTTTACAGGAGAGTATTTTTGATCGCTTACAATAATGATATCAGATGTGCTTAATCCTGAGATGACCTCTGCGTTATTTGTATCGGTTAAGCCCACTTCGATCTGACGTTTCTCAACACCATTGCCTTGTTTCTTCTTTACTGTTACATATCTTTTGCCATCCTCATCCTGTATTGCACTAACAGGCACTAATATTACATCGCTTAGTGATTTTTCTATGACCTCAACGTTCGCGCTCATGCCTGATCTGAAGAACTCCGGGACCTCTTGAGGCACAATATCAACATCGTAAATAGTAACATTATTAGCTAACTGGGATTCATATGCTATATGGCCCACCATTCCTTTAATTTTATTGTTGGGATAGGCATCAAGAGTTATGTTAGCTTTTTGCCCGACCTTGACACGCCCAATATCCGTTTCGTCAAACTGAGCGCTTATGATCAAGCGGTCTGATAATACCAGCAGGGGTTCGCTTGTTGTAATTGTCTGGCCCGGCTCAAAGGGTCGGACAATGACCTCTCCGTTGATAGGCGAAATGATAGGGGTTTTTTTGTAAACATCTTCCCAGTATTGTCGTGCCTGTTCTCCTTGTGAAGTTGCCGCATCGACAAGGGCCGCCCGCTCTGTTGAGCTCATCCATGCAAGGATATCCCCCTTCTTTACCGCCGAGCCTTCTTTAACCAATATCTCTTCTATCCGGCCGCTGATAGATGGCTTTATTTCAAGACGGTTTTGCGGCTCAACAACACCTGTAGTTGTTACAGTAAGACGGATATTGCCGAGCTCTGGAATTATTTCTTGAGTTAAAAAATTTTTCTTTGAGGATTGTTTTGTTTTATAAAAATATCCAGTAACAAATAATACAGAGACCAACACCAAGCTTATTATAAATAATTTATTTTTGAACATACTCTAACGTTCCTCCTTTTGCTTGAATCCAATAGCTTTCTGCAACTAATAAATTTTCTTTAGCATCAAGATATGATTTCTTGGCACTAACAAGATTATTCTCGATAATGATCCAATCATCAAAAGTAGTGAGCCCTGAAGAATATTGGGCGTTAGCGATCTTCGCACGCTCTAAAGCTGCTTCAAGGAACTTCTCCTTTACGGAAACAAAATCTTCAGCATCCTTAAAATCTTTCCAGTTTTTTTCTAGAGTGTAAATAACGCCGTCCCGTCCGCTGCGCTCATTTGCCTGCGCTTGTACCAATTGAGATCTGGCTTTTTTCATTTGAGAGAACCTGCTGCCTCCTTCAAAAATAGGCAAAGAAAAACTTAGCCCTGCCGACCAGGCATCTTCTTTCGGAGGCCATTCGGAACGGCTTCTGCCAAAGGAGCCGCTCAAGTAAACCTGTGGAAAAAATTCAGCTTTAGCGGCAGTTATGTTTAATCGGGCAACTTCTTTTTTTGCTATTAATTCTTTAAGAAACGGAGTATTGTCAGCCAGTTCTTCACAATCCGGGTTAACATTATCGAGCCCTTCGATATTAAAATCCCCAATGACCTTAATTGGAGATTTTTTATCTCTGCCTAATTCTTTTGTTAACTCTTGCTGGACTAATGAAAGATTTCTTTTGGCTTGCGCCACTTCAAACTCAGCTTGTGCTAGATCTGCTTTAGCTGTTAAGACGGCGCCTTTATGCTCTCTTCCCGCCTCATATCTAACTAGCACTAATTCCAAATTTTCTTTCCTTCTTTTTGCGATCTCTTCTGTAAGGGATATGAGCTCCTGTGCTCTTAATAGAGAAGAAAACGCAGCCTTCAAATTTAACCTGATATTTGACGATGTGACCATGTAATTATATTCTTGAGCATTTAGTGACTTTGCCGCAGCTTTAATATTAGAAGTTGTTTTGAATCCATCGAACAACAATTGCTGTCCTGACACGCTATATGCATAAGTATTGGTTTCACTGCTACCCGCTGTTTTTGATTTTCTTTGGCTTAGCGAACTTGATATTTGGGGTAAAATACCGGATTGTGTTATATTTTTATCTGCTCTGGTTTGTATTAGCTCTTCTTTTGCCGAAATAAGATCGGGATGATTTTCTAACGCTTCTTTAACACAATCTTCCCAGGTCATGATGTCTTCTGCCAAGACCTGTCCTGGCAAGGTTAGCAGCCATATGCATAAAACAAAAAAATGAGGGAATTTATAATTTATCTTTATCATTTGATTTTTTAGCTCCATTATCATAGACACTTCAAAACATAAAAAGTTTCGATAAATTATTTATTTTCTTGTTTTGAAAGTTCTTTTTTAAGTGCTTCAATTCGGGTTTCAAAATGCTTCAAGAAGTCAGCAATGCGATTGGCTGGGATAAAGCTGATGATGTCGTTTTTTCCCGGCGGGCCTGACATAACAATGAGCTGGTCGCCTTCCTTGATTTTAAGTGCTTTTCTTGCCTTCATCGGGATAACGACTTGCCCTCTTTGTCCAACAGTGACCGTGCCAAATACTTCAGGGGAATCTTTCATAAGTGCCTCCTAATCTTGTTTTCATAAAAGTATGAAAAGTATGATATGTTAGAAATATCATATATTTAAAAATTTATCTTGTCAATCAAGTTAATGTAAAGAATTTTATTGAGGCCTGAAAGGATAAAAAATTCTTGAGGCGTTTGGAAAGTATTGTTAACTGTTTTTATTGCTTTGTGATCTTTTCTGCTTTGGGCACTTAGTAAAAATTCAATTATTTAGTAACCAGAGACCCTCGGAATATGCAAAATACAGCAGCAAGTATGAAAATAGATGCCCAGATATATTCCTGTTTTATCCCTTCTTTCATGTAGAAGATAGAAAATGGCACAAAGATCGTCAAAGTGATAGCTTCCTGCAAGATCTTTAATTGCCCGAGGTTCATTGCCTGATGGCCAATGCGATTGGCAGGTACCTGAATAAGGTATTCAAAAAGGGCGATACCCCAGCTTATTAAGGCAGCGATGATCCAAGGCTTACTATTTAAATTTTTAAGATGCCCGTACCATGCAAATGTCATAAAAACGTTGCTACAGGCAAGCATGCCCGCTGTAATTAAGAATTTTTGCATTTATCTTATTTCTCTTCTTTAAAATTTGGGTTAACATATAAAAAACTATAAATACATGGAACCAAAACTAAAGTAATGCCAGTGGCGAATAACAGCCCCCAGCACATAACTAGCATCATTTGCCCTAGCATAGCATCATATCCGGCAAAGCCGTATGCAGTCGGGAAAACACCGGCTACAGTGGTTAAGGTGGTAAGGATAACGGCACGAAGGCGTGTAGCTGCGGCGTTGGCTATATCTAAATTTGTAATGAATTTTTTACCTTCAGTCATAATATCCATTTTAGCCAGCATTACTATCGAATCATTTACAACGACCCCTGCAAGACCGATAGCTCCGATAACAGCAAAAAATCCGTATTGAACAATGCCGTGCAGCCAAAATGCAAAGATAACTCCAACTGCTCCAAAAGGAATGGATAACATTATTATTAATGGCTTGGTAAGAGAGTCGAACAAAATAAGCAAAATAAAAAAGATCAAGAGCAAAGTTAAGATGACAGCATAAACAAAATCTTTGCCGGAGTCTCTGGAGTCTTTGATCTCTCCTGTGAAATCAAGGATCACAGAAGGATAAGAGCTTTGGATCTTAGGGAAAATAGATCCCTCTAAATAAACAGCAGCTTCTAGCGGGGTCATTTTTGATTCTTTCTTTAAGTCAGCATAAACCTTAACGGTGCGCTTTCGATCCTCCCTGTCAATTGAGTCGGGGCTGTCAACCAAGCGATATGTTACTAAGCTCTTTAAGGGGACTAAATAATCTCTCTTATTTTCTGCGGGAACAGCTAAGATCTTTTCTAAGGTGTCTTTATGTTCGTCAGGGATCGATAAGATCACTTCCATGTCTTCATTCTCTACTTTAAAATCAAAAAGCACGCTGCCCTGCACTGCCGTTCTAAAGGTATCTGAAACAACAGAAGGATCTATATCCAAACGTTTGATCTCATCTCTCAAGAATTCAACACGGTATTCAGGATATTTCAAGGGTTCGCCAGTTTCAATATTTTTAAATAATCCAGCAGCTTCCAGCTCAGAAACAATAGTGTTCATTACTTTTTCCCTTAGAACATTATTGTTCTCTCTTATGTTTACTTCGATCTGACTTCCGCTATCATGACCAAACCGGCTTTTGCTGAAAGTGATCTTTTTGAAATCGCCTTTAATATCCTCTATTTGATTTTCCCATTCCTTAAGAAGTATATCAGCAGATTTCTTGCGTTTTTCTTTTTGCACGATCTCTACGCCAATATTAAAACGGTTTTCTTTGGCTGCACTTCCAAAATGACTTCGGGCAATTTGAGTACGAAAGCCAACAACTTCATTGCCCAAATATTTTTGCAAGACAGATTCGATACGCTCACAGACTTTTGCTGTTTCAATGCTAGTTGTATTACTTTTCATTTCACCGGAGATACGCGCTTCACGGGTTTCCTCATCGGGGAACATGACGAAACTCATTTTAAACTTTAAAATTAACAGTGATAGCGCTAAGAGAGAAATAAATACGATGGTGATCCAGATCTTGTGCTTAAGTAATTTTAGAAGTAATTTTTCGTACGAGGTTTCAATTTTAATGAACCAGTTTTGTTTTTTTTGTGATTTCTCGACAGAGTGTATGCTGGGCTTCTTTTTTCTGAAAGGGAAACGAGTAAGTGACATGTGCCCCGGTAAGACAATAATGGCCTCAAGCAAACTTGCTCCGAGCATGAAAAATATTATTGGAGGAATAAAGCTGACCATTTTCCCGAAACGTCCCTGAAAAAAGAACAAGGGTATAAATGCAACACAAGTCGTTAATATGCTAGCAAGTATCGGTTTAAAAACAAAACAGGTGCCTTCTATAGCCGCTTTTGTGAATTCTACCCCTTCTCTTTTTAATCGCGCAACATTTTCCGCAACCACGATCGCATCATCAACGACCATGCCCATTACAATAATAACTCCAGCCAGAGTTGTATTATTAATTGTCATCCCTGAAAGCTTCATTAAAATAATTGAAGTGCAAAATGTAAAAGGAATGCCGATAGCAACCCAAAATCCTGAAGTTAGGTCTAAGAATATCATCAACAACAGAACAATGATAACGAACCCGATAAAACCGTTTATGCCTATCAAGGAAAGCCTATTACGGACATCAGTGGATTCATCATCCAATAGAACCAATTTTACATTTGTATCTTTAAGGCGGATATTTTCAAAATTTGCAACAGCTTGTGTGATCGTATCGATCGAATCCAGGATGCCATACTGACTATTTTTAACCACATTTAAAATAATGCCCTGATACCCGTTAACCTTCATGATCAAGCTTGTATCTTCATAGCCATTTCGAACGATCCCCAGATCTGAGATCCGTACACTCTTGCCTTCAAATCCTCCCTGAACAGTCAAATCATTGATCTTGTCAGCAGTGTTTAGTTCAGAATCGAGAACGACTTTAGATTCCTTTTCATCATCCAGGCTGCCGGCCGGCCGGCTGATATTGTTCTTTGTGATAGCACTGCTTAATGAATTAAGGGAAACGCGGTATTCATAAAGTTTCTCGGGATTCGCAATGATCTGTATTTCTTCCTTTAAATATCCTGAACGTCCAATACTGTTGACCTGTGGCATGGATAAAAGCTTATCCTCCAAAGAGAACATGTAGGACTGCAGTTTTTGACGATTTTCTTTATCTAAATATTTAATGTCATCTAGATAAATAGCGATATCAATAATAGCTCTCTTGGAAGTTTTAAATACCTGAACGCTAGGGTCTTCTCTTATTTCAATAGGAAGGTCAACATCAGAAACCGCATTTTTGATATCAGCAATAGCTTCATTTTTATCGGGATATCCCGGTTCCAGTTCTACTCTTATGCTTGATGAGCCGCGGCTTGAAGAGCTAATTACAGAATGAATACCATCTACACCTTGCAATTCATCCTCAATAGGAATTGTAATATCCTTTTCAACTTCTTCTGCAGATGCCCCGGGATAAGATGTTGATATTCGCACTATATCAAAACTAATATCCGGAAGCTGTTCTTTTGGGATAGAAAACCATGAAAAGACCCCGCCGACTAAGACCATAAGGCAAAAAATATTGGTCAATCTATGGCGGTTAACAAAATATTCAATAATATTCTTGACCATAAAAATTTATTATTCTGGTATCAGATAAGGCATAAAATGCCGCTGCAAATATATCTACTCTTTTCTAATATTCCAAAAAATTTTAACTATTGTTAGAATATCAGATTAGTTTTTAATATCAAATATAATAAGAGAATTTTGTGATAAATAATTTAGACAGTAATATCAGTGCTTTCTTATTCAAATAGAAATGCGGGCTTAGTGATCTTTTATTAGCTTTAGCAATTCTTTAGCTGCCTCTTCCGGTCCGAGTCTTTCATATCCTGCAATACCTAATCTTGTTCTCAGCTGGCCAACAAAAATATTGTTGCGGTAAAATTCCGTGAAATATTTTTTGGCTAATTGATCGTGCAGCTCTTTATATTGAGGAGGGCCAAAAACATTTGCAAAATAAGAATGGACGATCCCTGTTGATGTTGTTGTCCCCTTGCTCATAACAGTTCCTTCCCGAAACACTTTTAATGCCTGTTCAGCACTATCAAATTTTTCGATAATAGGATGGTCTTCATCGATCTCGTCATAATTGTTTGCATAAAGTATAAGATCAATTTTATGGCCGCGGATCACACGGTCAAACGTAGTTACAGGCAAGACGATGCGCGCATTTGTTTTATTTGGGCTCATTATGATGGTCCTGTCAATCTGTCCAAACGCATAGCCTGCTTTGAGGTCATCAAGGCGTAAAAAGGCCCCGATCTCTGTGCCGTATCCAATAATATCACCTTCGGTATTTATCTGGATAGAGCCCATATCATCGGCGACAATGATCATGTCCTGTATCTCATGCTTTCCAAGGTCCCTCATGGCTTCTATTGTTTCTGATTTTCCAGCGCCAGTATCGCCAATAAGCAGTATGTTCGCTGTTTTGTCATTTGGTAGCATCAAGTTCAAAAGAGCGCCATGAAAAGGAAAAACGCCGCGTTGTATCATGATGATATTATGTAATGTTAATACCATTTTTTTAAGATAGCCAAAATACCCGAATTCATTGTTATCAGGAACGGCTGCAACGAACAAGTTGTTCTTTTTATCATCATAAAAAATGGTTTTTGATCTGCCTAAGCCTTCAATTTCTTTTTCGGAAACACCATAACAGTAAACGGCATCAGGTTTTTTAGTTAATTCATGGTCCTCGGCTAATTCAAAAAGATTACATAAGGAATATCCGAGCTCATAAAATTTTCGGTTAAAGTATATCAGGATAATAAGCTCTCCAACTTTAGCCGGATAACACAGCCACTCTGTTTCGTTCAGACTTAATCTGTTCAAGGGGTTTTCTGATACTCTTTCGAACACGCCGGTACGCTTGTTCATCGGGGGATTTAATATTAAAGGCGGATAGATCAAGATCTGGCGTATAAACGGGATAACATTCAATTTTTCATACTCTTTTGCCGGGAAAGGTATTGCTTTTGGTATTGCAATGCTGGCTATCTCAGCTCCAGCGCGTACTTGACGATATATTCTTGGATGTGTACCAGTGATATTTTCTTGGATGTCTCGATAGACTGCTCTTACAAGATGTGTTAATTGTTCGATGGTATTGTTAAAAATACGATAAGGGCGCTTCTCTTGGTTATTCTCTTCGGATGCGCAAATAATAAAACGATCAAAACTTCTCCAATAGTTGTACAGATACTCCACAAATTCATTTAGGAGTGCTTGGTCCCTAAAGAACACTGAAGACCCTTTTTCAACCTTAGTTACCAGATCACCAGTCATTTTTGTAAGAAACTGGAAAGTATTAATGAGCGTTCCTATGTCTTGGTCTGTAATATCCTTTTTATTGAAAATATTCAATAAATAAGAATTATGGCTTTGCAGTTCTTTAATACAATGTTTAAGAATTTCTAAAAATAACGCGCTGTTCAACAATTCATCTGAGGTCTCGCAAATTCTATTTTTTATTCTAATTATCACCTTATTTTCAAATATTTCAAATTCTCCTAAATCCATGCTTGCTGCTCCTCATAAATATAAATTAATGGTTATTTTTATAAAAAAACTGCCTTGTTGTTCTGAAGTAGTATACAATTTTCTTTCCTCTTTTCAATAAAAAAATCTAACTGTTCTTTAAAAAATCAATCTGTTTCTTTCGAATCTAGGCAATCAAATATTAGGTGTGTATGAACAAAGGCATTAGCAAAGGCATCTCTTTTGCAGATCATGCGCAATCGTTTTAGCAAACAGTGGGTTGATTCGGTAACTTCACTTTTTAATTGAGTTATTATCGATGAAATTGCAGCTTGATCGCCCTTATTTTCCAGGTAGATATTTGAATAAATTCTTGAAGAAATAGATTTAATGTCCATTAGTGGCATGATATCAGTAAAATATTTGCTGTATCTCTCGCTCATTTCACAATAATAGATCATGCTTAAAATCGGCAAAAAGCTAAGGGCCCGCTGCAAAGTTGTTTGAGAAACATGTAATAATTGAGCATCTTTTCCCCGGAACACTGCGGTAACATTAGCATAAGACATGTATTTATCTAAGCTGTCAATGTATGGTAAAAGGGGTGTTAGGGCTTTGCATAAAACATCCTTGCCGTAATGGGGGCAATGTTTACAAGGCTGGAATTCTGCAGCATTTTTTATCTCTGGAGAAATTTTGCTTGGGTCAGACCAGTATTTTTCTGCCATGTGTTCGATATTTTCTGTTACAAGATCGACTCGTGTTGAATCTGGAAAGATAAGATAAAGCCCTTCCTTTTCAAATCCATCCAACTTTAAACTTAATATTTCATTTGTATCTGTCATGTTTCGATTCACATTTGTTAATAAGTTTTAAAAATAATATGACCAGCATATGATCTTGTCAGCTATTATGGTCTGAGCTTCGCAACAAATCAGTTCTTGGGAATAAGGTCTTTGATCGCCATGAGAAGATCGTAATTAGCAAAGGGTTTTTTGAAAATATACTTAACATTGGGAAGAAGTTTAATTGAATTTAAATAATCCTCCGCAGGGGCTTTCCCTCCTCCTGAAATAGCAATAACACTTACGGCAGGGAAATATTTATAAAGTTCAAAAATGGTTTCAACGCCATCTTTGTTGGGCATAATTATGTCTGTAATAACAACTTCAGCAGGATCACTGCGAAACATCTTTAATCCTTCCTCTCCATCAGAAGCAACCATGATCTTATAACCTTTGTTTTCTAGTAACTTCTTAATCGTGTCTCTCAATAGATCATTATCTTCGATCAAAAGTATCTGAGCCATATTATTAACTTTCTTTTTAAAAAGCATTGTTTAAACTATCCAATAAGCTCTTTTATTCTTTCTAATAGCTGTTCATTGGAAAAAGGTTTTTTAAGAGTTTTGTCTGCTTTTAAGAACTTTGATGCATTAAGATATTGTTCTGCCTCCAGAGTTCCCCCTCCGGAAATTGCAATAATTTTCAATGAAGGAGTTTGTTGCTTGAGATCCACTATTGTTCGCAAGCCACCTTTATTTGGCATAATTAGATCTGTTATAACCAGATCCGGCAGAAATTTATTATACAATTTTGTGCCTTCTTCTCCATCAGAAGCGGCCAGGACTTCATAGCTGTTTCTTTCTAACAGCTCTTTCAGCGTCTCCCTCATTACTTCATTATCTTCTATTAAAAGAATTTTTATCATTTTCCTGCTCCTCTATTATAAGTTTGTCTGCAAACGGGGTAATATGATAATAAAAGTTGACCCTTTATCAGGCTCGCTTTCTACCGAGATATGTCCTCCGCATTCAGTTATAGCACCATGCACCATAGACAAGCCAAGTCCAGTGCCTTTTCCTATCTCTTTTGTTGTGAAGAACGGTTCGAATATACGAGAGGAAGTTCTCTTATCCATTCCGTGACCGTTGTCTTTAATGCTGATCTTAATGTATTCTCCTTCCTTCAAATTAACAAAGTTTTTGGCAATATTGGCATCAACAGTAAGCGGTGATAAAGATATCTCTATAAACCCATTAGATTTATCCATAGCCTGATAACTATTTCTAAATAAATTCAATAGTATATGTTGTATCTGATACATATCTGCTAGAACACACCCACAATTAGGATCAATATTTTCTAGTATTTTAATGGACCCTTTTACTGATGCTTTGAACATATTTAAAGAATCTATGACAATATTGGCAATATCTATTTTATTGACGTTTTCAGTTGGCAATCTGCTGTAAGCTAGCATTTGATTAGTCAATTTCTCAGCATTTTTAACGGCCATAATAATGCGTTCCAGGTCTGACCGTGCATTATTGGCATTAGGAGAGATATCGTCAAGTGCCATTTCAGCAGAACCACGGATAGCTCCAAGGATATTATTGAAATTGTGGGCAATGCCGCTGGCCATAGTTCCAACAGCTTCCATTTTTTGAGAATGAAAAAGTTGTGCCTGGAGTTTTTTGTTTAATTCTTCTGCTGCCTTACGCTCGGTGATGTCTCGAGTGATCGCAATAAGATATTCTTTATCTTGCTGAAACAACATGTTAATACTTATCTCAATATTAAATAAAGTGCCGTCCTTTCGTTTGTTGACTCCTTCGAAAATCAGATGTTGTTTATTTCGCACATTTTCAATATGTTTGTTCCAGGATAAATTGTCAGGTAAAGAAACTTCTAAATCAATGATTTTCATAGTAAGAAGCTCTTGAGGGGTATATCCCGAAGATACAGCCGCCTTATTATTGACATTTAAAATCTTGGAGTCTATAGGATCTACAATAAATATACCATCATTTGAATTATCAAGAAGGGTCTGAATTAACAATAAATGCTCTTCAGCTTTTTTGCGGAGAGTGATATCAAAAAGAACACCATTAAAAATGATCTCATCTTTGGCTTGTAATGGTTCTGCTATTCCTTCAAAATATATCATTTCTCCATCGGGTTTAATAAATTGTCCTTCATAATACCAAGGACTAAGCGTCTTTACTGCTTTTTTAATGGATAGGCTAAAAGCTTCTTTGCATTCAGTGGAAACGTGTTCAAAAAATGTTGGGAATAATTCTGAAATATCAATTGGGTTCACATCTAGGCCAAAGATATTTTTAATTTGTTCATTGATGTAATAAAGGCCGTATTCTCCATTAGGTCTGGCATAAAACTGAAAAATAACTCCTGGAACACTATTCGCAATTCCTCTTAATTGTGCTTCCCGGTTTAATAATGTTTCTTTTGCCTCTCTACGGTCTGTTATGTCTCGAATTATGCCAATAATCTTTTTTCTTCCATTTGAAACAAATGAACCTGCGCTTATTTCTCCATAAAAGAGCGAACCATCTTTCCTTATAAATCTTCTTTCAGGGATAATGTAATTGTCTTCTTTTCTTGAAAAATTCCTTGAAACAGATTCAACGGTTTTTTCTTTTACATCTGAAATATCAGTAACAAGTAAATTAAGAAAGGATTCCTTATTGTAGCCGAAAAGAGAAAAGGCTTTTTGATTTGCTTCTTCGAATTTGTTGCTCTCGGCATCAAAAACAATAACAGCGTCTGATTCATTTTCAAAAAGTTGCCGGTATTTATTTTCGCTTTCGATCAAAGTTTTTCGTGCCCGCCTGTGGTCTTTTCTAATAACAGCTTCTTTTATCTCACGCTTGATCGCGGAACCTAGCCTTTTAAGATTATCTTTCATTAAATAATCATGCGCGCCTTTTTTCATACAATTAACAGCAATATCCTCACCTATTGTCCCTGAAACAACGATAAACGGTATATCAAGTCCTTTTTTCTGGATTGTTTCCAAAGCATTATGGGCATTGAATTGAGGCATTTGGTAATCAGAGCATATGACATCCCACTCACGTTCATTGAGCATTTTCTCAAATGATGCACGATCAAATACGCGTTCATAAATTGGGTCAAATCCGCTATCTTTTAATGAATTTATCATCAGTAAAGCATCATCTTCAAAATCTTCCAGAATCAAAACCCTTAGCTTATTTTGCATTTACTTTTACCTTTCTCGGATAAATCAGCGTATCTTTCGCTACTTTATTTTGCACAATTTCAAAATCTTTTCTTTCAGCATTTTCATGTTTACAGGCTTTGCACAAAATTCATTCATCCCGGATTCAAAATATATATTTTGTTCTTCTGGCATTACAAAAGCAGTAACTGCAATGATAGGCAAGTCACTGCTGATTTTTTCACGAATGGTCTTTGTAGCTTCAATGCCATCCATTACAGGCATCTTTATGTCCATAAGAATTATATCATAGCTGGTCTTTTTTATTTTTTCGATAGCTTCTTCTCCGTTGAATGCTGTATCTATTTCCTTAATACCCAATTCTTTTAAATAGATACACATAAGTGCTGAACAGCCATCATCATCATCAACCTCAAGGATCTTTAATTGTTTGAAAGCTTCCTCTTCCGAAAAACCAGATTCATTATTAGTACCAGCTTGTTGAGAGTCATTTGTTAACTGGTTGTGACCGTCTAATGGAAATGTTACTGTAAATTCACTACCTTTACCAATTTCCGAGCTCACTTCAATGCTGCCACCCATTTGATCAGTTAGTTTCTTTACAAGGAACAGCCCGATACCAGCACCCTCAT
The DNA here is from genome assembly GCA_018812705.1 of Candidatus Omnitrophota bacterium. Classification (GTDB taxonomy): domain Bacteria; phylum Omnitrophota; class Gorgyraeia; order Zapsychrales; family Zapsychraceae; genus Zapsychrus_A. The sequence goes on along the minus strand of JAHJCZ010000138.1, from coordinate 559 downwards.
ATTCCTTTGTCGTTGTCATGTTTACTTGGCTAAAAGAGTCGAAGATCATTTTCCTGTCAGTTAATGCTATTCCTATGCCAGTATCTTTAACGGTTATTTTAACAGCTTTGTTTTTTTCATCTAGTTCAGTATAAAGGCAAATCTCACCTTGCCTAGTGAATTTCAGTGCATTATTTAATAGGTTTAATAAAATTTGGTGGATACTTAAATGGTTGCTTTTTATATTTGATGGTAATCTTTTATCATATTCATGTTTGAAGACAAGACCTTTTCTTGCAACTTCAGGCTTAATAATTTCTACAATACTGTTAATAGTATCTTCAAAATCAATATAATTCATCTCAACATTAAATTTTCCACTTTCAATTTTGCCAATATCCAGAATGTCGCTAAGCAAGTTAACTAAAAGTTTTCCTCTCCTTTGAATGATTTTTAGATACTCTCTCTCCTGTTCATTAAGGTTTGCTTTTTCAAGGAGTTGAGAATATCCAAGGACCAAATTCATTGGGGTGCGTATTTCGTGGGACATATTTGCAATAAAAGAACTTTTTGCTTGATT
>JAHJCZ010000137.1 GCA_018812705.1 Candidatus Omnitrophota bacterium | reverse complement strand
TGTGTCCATGTATTCATAATAAAGCTCTACCGTGCCAAAAGATCTGAGAAGAACATCTTTTGCGGCACTAACTTGATTATCTGTCCAGGAAAAGCCATTGTGGTAGGAGTTCACGATCAGGATATGCTTGATGTTCTGTTCTTGCGAAAAAGCAGGCTGTAAAAAGGCCAAAAATACCAGAAGAAATACTAGCATTTTAAGAAATGATTTTTTGAATATAGTCGCTACAAAGTTCATGCAGAAACCCTCCTTATGAAATTTTAAATTTAAATCATGACAACATAAATATTCACAACAACTATAAGAAAACTTTATTGTTTTTCCGCAAGAAATTATTATACTACCCATTTAAATTTATGCGAATCTTTTCTTCTTATAGGATTAATAATATTATTAAATATAGAAAATGGCCCCTAGTAAACTATCCTGTTTTTAATTATGGTATTGACCCAGCACATAAAATATGTTATATTTCTTGGACTATGAAAAACTTAATGAACAAAAAACATACACAACCCTGCTCAATGCTTATTTCCGTCTGGAGACAGCATGCAAGAGGAGGTGTGTTTTAATTCATTAGCTAAATAGTTTAGAATATAATCAGTTATAACCACCGAATCAGAAGTCAAGATCGGTGGTTTTTTGTGTTAAGCGACAAAGATCATCTTTGTCGCCTACTTAAACGAAAGGAGTCAAAAATGTATAAACCAAATCAAAGAAGATTAGACTGTAAACATCAAAAGGAGGTGATCTGTATGGAAATGGTATCTATTACCAAGCTGGATTTTATTGAATTTATCCAGAAACTTAGGAACTGGGCAAATACAATAAACAAAGAAAAAGGATAAACACTAAAAACAATTAAAAAAGAGGTAAATAAAATGAACAATAATTATACAATTTTTAAAGAAAATCCAATATTCATAAAAGAGAACAATGTTTTAAAAGTTACAGCATTGTTATACATCATGGATACACTTTTTACTGAAAAGTATGAGGATTGCAATGAACTTATCACTTTAGCTGAGGATTTTGGTGCAACTAAAGATGAAATAAACGCTGTGATCACTACGTACATTAAATGTAAAAATGGTGAGAACACCGATGAAGATGATGAATTCGGTGTTATCCTAGACCGTGAGTAAACCGTGTCTATTGGATGCTGGAGGAAATTAAATTATGCCTCATTCGCATCAATAAAGGGTCAACTCCCTTTTTAAAATGGAGTTGGCCCTTTTCTTTTTATCTCATGCTTAAACTACCAGCTGTTGTTTCTGCTTCGGTTTTGCCAAGCAGCATATTTATATTCATTATTGGTGTGATATTTATAATGACAGGCGTTAATCCCTCAACAGATGAAGGTTGAATATTTTCAAGATCTTCATTAATTGTAAACAAATCAATATTCTCACCCCAACTAAAATTACCATCATCACCATACACCTTAATATCAAGGCCTTGTGAATTAAGATCAATACCACCGGGATTACTAAGTATTGCACTGTCAGATCCCATTTCTTCTATTGAAATAATATGCTCTGGATAACCTTCTACCGGAAGAACAAGATCTTGAAGTTTATTTAATTCTTCATCAAGCATGCTCTCCAGATCAAATGAATCAAATTCTTCACCATCTGACTCAAGCATAACTTGCAGAATAGCATCATTAAAACCTTCTACAGGTTCTTCACTGATAGGCAGATACTTAATTACCTTAAGTCCGCCATAATTTTCTGCCCTGCCATAGGCCTCATCTGAACTTAAGGTCTGCCCTTCTCCAATATCAGCAAGTACCATACCCCATTGATTCGGCTGCTTTATCAAGGTCAATCCGTTTACATGTTGCGTTATCAATGACATTCCTTGGCCTCTATTGCCATTAGGGCTTAAGCTACCTCCTAAATTTAATACTCTTTTGATCGATACTTGCACATTTGAACCTGACTCTCTAAATCCATTTCCATTATCAGAAACAGTAACTTTCACAAAGTTCTTCTCTTGCTCTACAACTACAAATGCTATCCCTCCACGAACATGCTGAATAACATTCTCAAGTGCGATTGAAATTACTTGAGTTACGCGCGGGAATTTTAATTCATTTAATCCTTCAAATATCATTGACAAATAACCCGCATAATTTTTTCCTCCTGTAATATAATTACCTTTGTTGTCCTTCTTTTCTTCAATTGATGCCAAGAATTTATCTCTATTAAACACAAAGGCCATCTTGATCGAAGGCTCTCTTTCCAACATTCCAGCAACAGCTTTTAACTTTCCAACATCTACGTTCTTAACATTTAAAATGTTCTCCGCTAAGGCCTTTATCATTTCAACATTACCAGCCAGCATCGCAGCGTCAGATAACCCATCCAATTTCGCATCGATCATCTTCTCTATATCAACAGAATTCTTTTCAGACAAGCTTATTTCGCGCATTAATTCAAGGTAAGCTGAAAATTGCTCATCAGGCATTTGCGCATATTCTTTCGGTAGATATCTTACAACCTTAAATCCCTTGTTTTTTTCTGCTGGCCCATAAATTTCTTTATTCTCAGAACTTATTCCTGGCATAGATCTCTTTTTTGCGATCAAACCCCATTCCCCAGGCTGTTTAATTAGCGTTAATCCTTCGTCAACACGCGGGATCATATACATGCCCAGTCCCATAGAACCATTTTTTCCAACCTGTTCTTTTGATTTTATAATTCTTTCAATTTTTGCTCTTTGTCCGGTCTTACCATCAATAGCTCCCAACCCATTATCCACAACTTCAATTTTAATGTATTGATCTTTTCTTTCGACAACTACTAATGCTATGCCGTTGTCAACATGCTGAACAACATTCTCAATAGCTATAGCAATAAAACCAGCGATCCTTTGATCTTCGATCCCTTGTTCTTTCATGATTGATGTACGTGTTTGGTACAATGAAGAATTCTTCGTCCTGATATACTCACCTTTATCATCCTTTTTCTCACCAACAGAATCTAAAAATGCGCTCCTATCAAAAATAAAGGCGCTTTCAACTAACGGGCTATCTTTTAGGGCAGTTACCTTTTTTCTCAAAGCATCGATATCAATTTCATCTGAGCTTAATATCTTCTCTGCTTCTGCTTTCAGTTCCACAACTTTTTCACCAAGCATAGAAGAATCAGCGAATTTACTTTCAAGCTCGCCATCAAAAATATTAAATAATTCTTCAAATTCTTCTAGATTCGATCTGGACTTTCTTTTGTTAAGATAAAACATAAAGCTTTTCATCAAAGGCAAATAACTATTTACACTTCTGTCCATGCTAGCTAAAAATGCACGCCCTTTAATATGTTCCGTTTCAAATTCCTTTCCAGCATCCTTTATTAAAAAACAGTCATAGTATTTCGCAATTTCCTGATATTCTTTAACTCTCGACATTTCATCGTTCAATTCATAGAACAAATGTATAGCCAGGTCTGCACCGAATTCATGTATCGCTTTAATATCAAGACTTTCAAAACTGCCGCTTTTAACAATAGGGTTCATGACCAGGTGCCATATCTCATGAACAAATGCACCCGACAGATTTTTAACACCTTTCACTTCGTCCAGACTAAATTCGAAATAATTGTTGGTCAACGCAGAAAACTTGCTTAAAGCAACGATCTTTAAAACTATAACAGCCATTTCATCTGGCGAGAAATAATCAATTCCTGCTTCTCTAAGAGTAGACAAAAGGATAACTAAGGAATGAATTCCGATCGCCATCAATTCATCAGCATCAACTGTCTCTTTTGATTGTAATGTCCTGAGCATTTGCCTTGATTTTTGCCTGTTATTATCCGCAGCATTGAATATTTGCCCTCTATCCCTGCTAAGCAATCCTTGTATCAACTCAGAATTAAATATCCATTCTCTTTTAGTAAATCCCTCAAGCACATCGGGAAATAAGAATGTTTCCTTTATCAATATATCTTTCAAAGCTGACCAAACAGCAGGACTCTGCTGGCTGATCCTGCCGATGTATTCAACATCCATGTCAATTATTTCACTAACAAAAAGAAACGCCCCATTACTGAACCCTTTTTTCACTTCTTGAGGGTCAATATATTTATTTTCTACTAATGAAGATATTTTATTAAGCAAAGCATCTAAATTTTCCTGATTTTTAACAATTAAATTAAGATCCGCTAATCCTACGCTATAACGCCCTGTTTCACCTCTATCCTTAATACTTTGACGTATAGGCTCTATGCCGACAATATCTGCAAACTTTTCAAAACGTTCAATTCCTGTTCGGTTAATATTGTAAGCAAAAACAAAACTGGTCTGCATATCACGGCGAAATATCTCTTTGACTATATCTGCACCCAGCAGATCATCGTTCATTAAATTTTCAAGGACATCCAGCAACTCTTGAGGATTTTCACCTTCAAGAAATTCTTTTGATCGCGCAATGTTATAAACATTAGTTAGAACCTCAATATTAAATTCTTTCACGATCAGATCAACCACCTCTCCTATCGTTTCAACTCCAGACCTATCGAATCTCACAGGCATCCTATGAAAACCAAGATCCACAGTAACATTTGTTATATCACCTTTAAAACTAGCTGAACTAAGTATAGAATTATCAACCTTCGTTGTGATCTCATCAAAATCAGTCAAGCCTCCAGAAAAGTACTTTCTTTCAATTATCTCTTGTGTTGCAGGATCATAATCTTCTTTAATATAATCATAAACTCCAACTTTAAAAGCCTCTATGTATTGTTTGTATATCTTCTCTTTAAAATCCCTATCATCAAGATCAATGCCTTTGACTTTATTCTGATCCATATAGATTTTTCCTAGCAGCCCATTATGAAGATTTCGCTTATACCATGTTGCAAGAAGCATGGAATTATATATCTGGCGCAAATTTGCAAAATTCTTACCCTCATTGACTTCACGCTCGATCTCTGGAATAATTATTTCCCGAATAACTTCTTTAGCATCAGCGCTTATCACGTCTATATCATCCTTTTTCATCTCCCCTAAACCATGTTTCGAACTATCAATGTTCGCATCAAGAGCTAAATAATCTTCTTCAAGCATTACCTTCAGATGACTGCTGCCAACAAAAACATTATTTTTATTTATATATACACTAGCTTTATCAGGGACTATCCACACTTTATTGAAAGTATTTGCTGGTATATCTGTTGTTCCTAATTTAGCTTGAGTTTTCTCATAAACTTTTTTCCAAAAAGCTTCTCCCAATGCTTCCTCAGGATACATCAATGAAGCGGTAAACTGTTTTAAGATATAGTCCTGAATAAGCATATCTCTTCCCATTTCAGTTGCGCTTAAACCATCCGCAATTATCCTGTTTGATTCATAAGGAGAAAGATTTACCCACATCTCATCTTCAGGCACAGTTAAGGTCGCCAAGAAATAATTAATGAGCTTCTTGGATTCTTTTTCAAATTTTTCACCTTCGAAATTGTCATCACCTGAATCAATAATGAAATCAAATTGTAGCGGATTTTCCGGATGGATAGTGATCCCTGCAACAACTGTAGGACTATATATCTGGCTGGGAGTTATCATGTCCCCAATAGCAGGAACAGCTAATATCTGCTGGGCAAATGAAAGTGGCACAATTGTCGTAAACACAAATGCACCAACAATTGATAAAACAAGAAACCTGAATTGTATAAACTTCTGGCGTTTGTACAAAAGCATACCCTTCCTATTTAAGCAGAGCATCTATTTTTGTTGGATAAAAAGAACAGCTTTTACACATAAAGTATGCAATATATAACTATTATTAGCAAATTTAATACTAATAAAAATAGGGCGGGAACTGATTGTTATGGATAATTGGTAGTTGTTATAAACGTATAGAATTATTAGGAAGACGCTATTATTTCTTAATTATAATAAACTTAATTGTTAGACATGAAAAGCTCTTGCTTAACTAATGCAGGTTAAAATGATCAAATAAATCTTTTCCAAAACATCATAAATATTTCACCAGATATTTTGCCGATCCCATCTATATACTTAGGAAAAGTAAAACTACCTGTAATTAGGTTCATCATCAAAATCACGCTAAAAACACTGAACAAATAAACTAAACAAATTGAAAAATAGTAATTTGGCTTAACAAGGCTATTTTCTTGCGATTGCAGCTCTGCCGCAGTTTCAATAACATGCATCGCAATAGCGAAACCTCCAAAGAACAAAAAATAATGAGTGCAATTTTTTACATTAAAAACATTTTTGACAATATGTAAAGAAATCATTATAAGAAAAAAATAAAAAGGAATGGCATTGGCAAAAAATCTCTTACCCAGAGGCCCAAAAGCAAACATACTTGAGACTATATTTCTTCCTGCCTCCTGAACACCTTTAAACTGATAAACAAAAATATATACAACTACAAAGAACCATATCCCCCAATAAAAAAAATCATCCTGGATACCGGCAAACTGACCAAAGTGTTTACCGAACAGCATAGACGCTGCATAAATGACAGGTATTAAAAGAAGTGCTGCTAAAAACTTAAAGACAGTACTGAATAATTCGTTCATATTACCCGCCTTTCTTTATTGCAGATAAAATTTTAACTCTTTACAATTTTTTTCAATCCGCCCATGTAAGGAACTAAAACTTCAGGAATTACAACTTCGCCTTCTTTCGTCTGGTAATTCTCAAGTATGGCTACCATGGTCCTGGCCAAAGCTAGCCCTGAGCCATTTAGCGTGTGAACAAATGCAGGTTTCTTAGTCTCTTTTCCTTTAAATCTTATGCTCGCTCTTCTTGCCTGAAAATCCTCAAAATTTGAACAACTTGAAACTTCAAGCCATTTTTCCAGGCCACTTGAATATGCTTCAATATCATAACATTTGGCTGCAGCAAAACTAAGGTCTCCGCTAGCCAGCATTAAAACCCTGTAAGGCAGGCCAAGCAGCTGAAAGACCTTTTCTGCATTAGCGACAAGCTTTTCAAGCTCGTCATAAGAGTTGTCAGGCTTAACAAACTTTACAAGCTCAACTTTATCGAACTGGTGAACTCGAACTAAACCTTTTGTATCTTTACCGTACGAACCAGCTTCCCTTCTGAAACAAGCTGTATAGGCAGTGTAATAGATCGGCAGTTTTTCTTCTTTCAATATTTCATCCCGGTGGATATTTGTGACCGGGACTTCTGCTGTAGGTATTAAGAACAGGTCTTCTTGGCTTAGTTTATACATATCCTCTTCCATTTTAGGAAGCTGTCCTGTGCCTGTCATTGATGCCCTATTAACTAAAAAGGGAGGAAATACCTCAATGTATCCATGCTCTGATGTATGAAGATCAAGCATAAAATTATAAAGCGCCCTCTCCATCCTTGCGCCCTGCTTTTTATAAAGAATAAAATTAGAACCTGATATCTTTGTGCCCCTCTTAAAATCAATAATATCAAGGTCTTCTGCTATCTCAACGTGGGTCTTTGGCTTAAAATCAAATTTCTTAACTTCACCCCAGGTCCTGACAATTTCATTGCGATCAACTCCGCCTATAGGAACTGAATCATGCGCTAAATTTGGGATCGCTAATAACTTGCTTTGAAGCTCTTCATTAAGTTCTTTAGCTTTTGGTTCAAGCTCACTTATCTTTGCCGAAATTTTCTTCATCGCAGCTATCTTGTCTTTTGCATCTTGCTTTTCTTTAATAAGGGAGCCTATTTCTTCATTAGCGCTGTTCTTTTTGCTTCTTAGCTCATCCAGCTCAACAAGAATATCTCTTCTGTCTTGATCGATCTTTAAAATTCCATTCAGATCTGCATCAACTTTTTTTGCAGCAAGGCCTCTTTTGACTTTTTCAATATCATCTCTTATTAATTTAATATCAAACATCTTTTTCCCTTTGTTTTTAAAATTTTTATTTATCCCTAGGTTGTTTCGTAACCTAGAAGTATTGCATCAACCTGGCCTAACAGAACATTTGAATTTATAGGCTTTGACAGGTGGTTTTCTGCGTCTAATTCAAAACACTCAATTATGTTCTTCGGCGTATTAATACTTGTTAAAAACAAGACGGGTATTTCTTTTAGGTCATTATCATTTTTCATTATTTTACACATTTCATTTCCTGTCATAACAGGCATTTCACAATCAAGGACAACGAGATCGGGCTTATGTTTTCTGATCATTTCTAAGCCTACTTCGCCGTTCTCTGCAGTTATCACATTGTATTTCTTCTCAAGTATGCTTTTTATGAGCCTTATATCGACATCATTATCTTCGACGGTAAGAATAGTTTTTCTTTCCACTTCATGTATATCTTTCTTTTCAAAACCGAACATTCTTTTAAACATTTGGATCATTCTTTTACCTTTCTATTCTGAAATAAACATTTTTAAGTTGATAATTCTAACACACCTCTTATCCAATGTCTATTCTAACAAACCACTTTTTTCTGATCAAAATTACTAAAACTGGTTTGTTTTAAGCATAACTAAAGTGCAGGCATTAATGGTTTCCACACCCGCACTATTTAAACTATATTCTAGCTCTGGATTTTCAGCACCCGGATTAAATATAACCCTTTTGGGTTTCTTGCTAATTAGCTTATCTGAAATTGTATTTGAAACACCGGCATTTACATACATTGTAACAGTATCCAATTCTTCGGCAATATCTTCTATTGATGCAAAAACAGGATGACCTTCAATTTGCTTTACTCTTTGATGCACAGGAAAAACATTATGGCCTTTTTCTTTAAGAAGTTTAAATGCCATGTAGGAATACCTGTGTTCTTTATTTGAAGCTCCAATAATTGCTACGTTCATTCAGCCCCTATTGACCCATCTTTAATTTCTGGATCTCCCTCTCTAGATTTTTAATTTTTTCTTTATATTCAATTATACTTAACTCTCTTGCCCTAAGAGACTCATTGTTCTTTTCAAAGCTTTCAATTTTCGCAGAAATATCCTTCACTAAAGTCTTGTGGCTAGTAACGTCTCTGCATGTCCCGATCATTTTAATAGGTTTTCCAGAACTATCAACAACATAGGTCCCCATATCTTCCCAATATCTATATTCATCATCATTGGTCTTAATTCTGTATTCAAGAAAACGTTTACTAGACATTCCTCTTGAGCCCTCAACTTCTTTTCTTACTTGTTCCCTATCATCCGGATGAATGGCTTGCAACCAGTCATCAACTGTTCTTCCAAACACTCCATCCTTATATCCTAAAGATGAAAAAATGTCTCCATACCACTCAATTTTATTATTTTCAAAATCCCATTCATAAATGATCTCGCAGTCAGCTCTTGCTGCGAATTGAAATCCTTGAATTTCATTTTTTAATTTTTCTTCAGCTTTTAATCGTTCAGTAACATCCCGGCCGATATAAAATATCCTGTCTTTATAATTAAAAGCAATAGCGTCAATATTGCGCCACTCACCATTTTTCGCTTTTAGCCTATAAGCGATCCGCTCTGAAAATCCGCGCATTTCCTTCCCAAAGATCAACCGCGCCTTCTCAAAAATGTATCTCTGCAGCAGAGGAAGCAGCTCTAATTTATCTTTAGGGTGTATAAAAGCAAAGGCTGATCTGCCGATACAATCCTTTATTTTATAATCCAATTTTTCTTCATAAGATGGGCTCAAATATTCTAGCGTGGCTTTCATATCAAATTTGGAAACAACAATGTAATCTTTAGAATGTTCAATTAAATTACGGAACATATCTGGTTCACTAAGATCTTTACTCTTAGGATTTTTCTTTTCTAATTTAGACAATTTATCCTTCAGCAAGTTGGCTTTGTCTATCAACTGATCTCTTGAAACACCTTCATACATCAATCTTGCTCCTTAATCTTCCTTTTTTTTAATTTCTCGAAATCCTTTTCAAGGCTCTCTATATTATGCTCAAGTTCAACAATGCGGTACCCTCTATCACTCATAGATTCATTATATTTTTCAAGGTTTGCTATCTGCGCTAAAAGAGATTTTTCTTTGTTCTTTTGTTCTGTTATATCCCTGCAAACACCAACTAACCTAATTGACTCGATTCATATTAAGAATACCTTTGGCTTTTTCCACCCAATACCTATAATCCCCATTTTTATCTTCGATCCGATATTCTATAGAAAATTCTTCTCCTGTAGATTCAAGATTATCAATAGCTATCATATAACGATGTTTATCGTCAGGATGCAATAGATCTGTTTTCGCATCAAAAGACCTTTCTATCTCTCCTTCATCATAAGATAATGCCCCATCAATATCGCCTATCCAATGAAATTTATTTGAAGCAATATCCCACTCATAAATAAGCGCGTTTGAAGATTGCGCAGCTATTAGAAAGCGTGTTTTAATTTCCTGAAGCGCTCTTTGCGCCTTCACATAGTTAGTGATATCTCTTCCCACAAAATAAATTTTATCTTCAAAATTAAAAGCAATACTATCCACATATCTGAAGCCGCCCTGATCATCTTTCAAACGATATTCGACTCGCTCAGAAACTTCCCTCATTTTTTTGCCAAATATAGTTTTGAATTTTTCAATTAAATATCTGCGGAGCTTTGGGAAGAGGTCTACCTTGTCTTCGGGATGAACAAAAACAAATTTTGATTCCCCTATGAACTTGCTAATATCGTAATTAAGTATCTTTTGGTATGACGGGCTCAAATATTCAATGGTCAGCTTGATATCAAACTTAGTAACCGCTATATAATCCAGGGAATTTTCAACCAAAATACGGAACATGTCGGACTCAAATATTTCTTTATCCGTTGCTCCATGATTGTCATACTCTATCTTATAAATGCTTGCCTTAAGATTATTGATCTGTGCAATAATATCGTCATTGGTCAAATCTTCGTACATTAAAGGACATCTCTCCATTGATCGTTAGCAACTACCAGGATTCTTCGTCAAGCTTAAAAGCCTTCTTTTTCATCTCAAGTTCCCATTGAACCTCTAAATACTCATCAATTATGTCTGTTAATGCTATATCCAGACATTCATCCTTACATCCATAAGCATACAAATTTAAATGCATTACTAAAGATGGCTTGTCTTCAAAGTGTATTCGTTTAAGAAGAAAATACTCATTAATGAAGGTCATCTTTAAGAAATCAGTAAATCTATTCCAATCCTGAGCATTTATGAACTTAGTGCCCCATTTAGCATCTTTACCAAAAAAGCACTCATCAGGCGGGTACTTTCTATCATATTCAAACTTCTCGGCATAAACAGTGCTTGCCATAATTAAGATCATTAAAGCTAATACTATTTTCTTCATATCAAAAACCTAACCTTTCTGCAAATAAGTATAAAAAACAACCTTTTCTCCCTAAAGTCGACAACAACACTAATATCCGCCCATCTTTCCTACTTCTATGCAAAAACCTCAATTATTACCCAAACCATTAAGACTATCCAAACACTCAAAGATAACCAAGCCTTCCTCATAACAGCTCTATCCTTCAAAAACTTATCTGAAAGCTCAATTATCTCTTGGGAAAATGCAGCAAATTGAACCATCATCATTGCCATCATAAAGGTCATTGAAGCGAATATTTGAATAATTGTTAATTCTTGAAGTAAACATTTCAGGATAATACCTGCAACAACTAGAGAGATCAAGGATACTAACAGCGGCTTTGAATAGAGGGCTTTAACAAATGATATCCAGGCTTGAGGGTCTTTAAGGATAATGATTATTTTTAAAAAAGCAAAAACTACAAACGCAAGTGCAATGATCTGTAAAGGTGTCATTAAAACTCCTTTCTATTTGAACGTTATCACTATAAAATTAAATTTTCACTAATTACTTCCAGCTAGTTATGTCTATTGTATTATTATGTTGATAATAAATCAATAGAACTAATGTTCTTATAGATCAAAAGAATAACAATGCTTTGGTCTGCATTTTGATCAGAAAACACAAGCATGAAGAACTGCTAAAACTTCCTGCAGCATTTCTAAAGAAGGCCTGTAAAGGAATTTTGCTTTCCTTGATACAAAATCTACCGACTTAATCTGTTCTGTCATTACAAAACCTGTAACGAATTCATTCTCGTCAACTTTTATATGAAATGGTATCTTCCTGTCAGTTTTCGTTAAAGGACAGACAATTGCCAATCCAGTTTTTTCATTAAACAAAGTATTGCTAATGACTAGAGCAGGCCTTCTTCCTTTTTGTTCTTTACCTGATTGAGGATCAAATGCAAGAGTGATCAGGTCGCCTTTCTTTGGGCAATAAGAATTGTTTTTCATTTACCAGTCTTCCCTTCCAGAAGGCTTTCCCCACTTAATTTCAGATGACCTATAGTTCTCTGGCAGTTTGCTAAGAAGGTCTTCAAGTTTATACTTTTTTTTGATGCTCACAGATCTAATAACGATATTTCCGTTTCTGACTTTCAGCTCAACAGTTTCCCCAATTCTCATATCAGCCTCTTTCAAAATAGATGTTGGAAATCTTAATCCCTGACTATTGCCCCATTTCTGTATTTTTGTCTCCATAACTATCTCCTTTTATGTATATACGTAGTATATACCTTAAACAAAAACACGTCAATGGCCAATAATTACAGATCATTACCATCTTTTAATAATGTATATTGAACTAAGCCCAGACAACAATGCGACGATTGTAGCTGGTTCAGGAACAGCGGGATCAGCTGGCAACTCAATCTTTTGTTCATTGATCAGATATCCCGGCGAAAACGATTTCCCTTGAGAATTCTCAATCTCTTCATGCCTGATCCATTCGCTATCAGTCCCTTCTATAGCTCTTACTATCGATTGATCATTTCCGGCTTCTGGACCATAGACGACCTGATCGACCAGAGCACCATCGGCATCGAACAATGAGACAGTATCTCCATCATTATTTAAACCTAAATTATTTGTGGCTGCAATTTGCCAATGAAAGGTTGTAAATGACGGCGAACCACCTGCAAAAACAACAATGACACTTAATGGCTCGATCAATGAATCTCGTCCAAAAACGTGACGGATCGATGTCAAATCAGTTAAACACCAATTGCTAATATCCATAGTTGAGCTGGACCGATTAAACAATTCGACAAACTCATCATCTTTTGAAGAACGCACACCATCGCCATTGGCATCACCTGATAGTCCAGTTGGAGGATCGGCAAGTATCTCATGAATATTAATTGAAGCGTGAACACTTTTTACTGCGGATAACATTAGAACAACTGCTAACAACGATACAATACACTTCCCTCTCATATTTACCCTCACTTTCTTTCAACCATGCAGACAGATCAAACGCTATGTTTATTGTTTATATATATCTTTTCTTTGTGGTATTTTGACGACAAAAATAATTACCACAGCATCTTCAACATAATAAAGGAACCTATATTTACCGTTACACAATCTATATCTTTCATCATCAGATAATTTTTTACTTTCTTTTGGGCGGGGATATTGGGACAGCAAACCGATCTTTTCAATTATCACTTTAAGATCTTTTTTGGGGATCTTTTTCAGTTCTTTAACAGCACTTCTTTTTATTTCAACTCTATATTTTTCCATCTTCCTTCAATTCTTTCAGTAATGCTTCATAACTAACCGTGCTTTCTTTTTCGCGCAATTTGAATGCCTCCAGGTCCTCATTATCGTCCATAAGATCTCTGTAAATCGCATCATTAATGATCTCGGAAATTGAACGATCCGTCTCCAATGCTCTAACCTTTAAGATCTTATGTATCTTTGGGTCAAAATATACCGTTACTCTTTTACTCAATTTTATCATATTCAAATCCTTTCTTTATACAAGAAAAGAATAACATCACAACGCTGTAACGTTAAGACGTTACTTGCTGATATCCCAAACTTCATTTACCAAGAATCTCCTTATAATACTGAACATCCATGCTATCAGTGCGTGTTTCTGCAATTTTTAGGTTCTCTTGAACTTTATTGTTTTCTCCCAGGCTGTAATAGATCAATGCCCTTCCCACATATGGCAAATAAATTTCTTTATTTAAAGCCGTCGATATGTCGAAATCCTCAAGCGCTTCATTATTTAATTTCATCCTGCGATATGTTTCTCCAATGTGATATATCAATAAAGGCCAGGTTTTTTCAAACATTTCAGTTCTCGCCATAAGCTCGCTGGATGAGTATTCATTCAAAAGCCTCGTTCTTATCAGTTCTTTTTTAAACTGCAAGCCCCATAATGCACTTGGATCCATCTGATAAAGAGTTTCAAAATATGATATCGCTCTATCCCTATATTCAGTCTTTAATACAAACTCGCCATCCTCCTCTCTCCACGCTGTACCAACTACCTCCCATATGCCAATATAAATTTGACAATCAACGTCATTTTTCTTGAATTTTCCTCGGTCAGCCAAAGATGGATATTGAATGAGAGAAAATATTGAATTGTATTTATCATTATCAGATCTATTGAGCTGCAAAATGTTCTTGTTCACCATTTCTTCAATTACAACTTCATTAAAAATTGAATAATACTCAGCCCAAATATGACAATAATCCTGGAACTGCTTATTACCCGGTATTTCATTATCAGCAATTTCCATAAAAGCTTTTTCAAGGTCAGCAAACCCGACTTTTTCCTTAATTGAAACCTGCCTTATAATGTTATTGCTCCTTGGATTTGCCTGATTCCATGACTCAGATGATAGTTCCAAAGAGGTCAAATAGTTCTCTTTTGCCTTCTGATAATCTTTCATTCCATCAAAAACCCGACCCATATAATAATATCCAAACGGCTCTTGAGGCTCGCGGGAAATAAAGCCTCTAAACGAATCCATAGCTTCAACATACTTTTCATTTTCAAGCAAGATGCAACCTAATATGAACTGTTTATCCAAAGGCCGCAAATGGGCGGGCGGTGTTTCTCTGAAATTCAGAGGCAATGTGGATAAGATTATTGGAATGTCATTTTTTTTTGATAACTTAACGATCTCTTTAATATTGTTTTCATAAAATTCAAATCTTTTTTCTGCTTCCCTTCCGTACTCGACTACATTAAAGGACATTTTTTTCCTGATCATATCTTGTGCTTTTCTATAAAATAAAGAACCCCTCAGAAATTTGTTCGCATAATAAACGGATAAATTAATCTTATTGTAATTATAAAACTCATTATTTCCTGAAGCGACAATAATGAGATCAGGCTCATAAGCCACAATTTCCTTAGCTACCAAATAAGCTCTATAGCTATCATATCCGTCTACAGCACAATTAATGATCTCAAAAGACTTTCTTGGAAATATTTTTCCAAGAGCAATATCAAGAGAAAAAACAGGTTCTTTACTGCTCCACGCTTCAGCAACAGAACCTCCAAGAATAAATATCCTTTTTGTATCCGAACTCTTAACGGCAAAAAACGATCTTGCAGAGCTTCTTTCTCTCTGGGTTGTGTAGATCTCCTTGTTACCTTCAGTGACTTTCTTGAAGAATTTTTGGTGAATATCCACATGAGCAAATTTAAAATCCAAAGGATCCGGCTCAGGCTTTGGCACCCCAAAGTGAACCCTAAAAGCAAGCTCTAAAACGATAAAAACAGTGAATACAACAATAAAATATCTGAATATGGTTTTTTTCATAAACTTTGTCCTGGGACACATCCCGAATTGAATATATTACGACTCTTTAACTTTTGTATTGCTTTTGAAAAGATCTAGCTTGAAATACTAGTATCGCTTATCAACCCCAAATTAGCACAGTGCATTTTATCATAAGGATAACAAAAAATAAATAGTGTCGTTTCTCACAACATCATATGCAGCTAAACTTTACAACTAAATTCCAGCTTTCCTTTAAATTCGGAAATTCTAAAAAATGTCCAATGCTTTATTTATTGCAAAAATCATTAACATACATATATTTCTGAGAAACGACACTATTTATTACTATTTATTTTCATTTCATCCAACCAATAGCAGCCATCAACCCTATAATACCAAGTAGAAACACACTACCCATAGGAGAAAAGCTCTTAGCAACTGTTCCTACTATTGCAACAAACACACAAACAAAACATAATGCACGACAACTCATTTTGAACTTTTCTTTCATTCTTCCCTCCATAATCCACGGTTATTTTCCCTAGCCTCTTTAATAAATGGTGCAATAAATAGTTAATGAAAGACTGGAGCACCAAACAAAGTCTTTTCTTTAACGACTTTACCATTATTGATATTTTGCCTTTTGACATCCTGAAACCAATTTTTAAAAGACCAACCCTTCTCAGGTATTTTTCTAAGGATATAACAGTCGTTGTAATGCTCTAACAAAAACCATGCTGGGAATATTGCAACAGAGCAGTAAAGAAACGGCATAAAAAACTGCCAGAAACCAGCGTCATCAGGAATGTTCGCGTGAAAAACACCTTTTAATAATAAAATGAGCAGGACAACACCAATACCTAAAAGAACCCAACCAATTGCTCCCCCCATGAAAGCTCGTTTGTCAAACCGTGCAGAACATTCGTTGCATACGCAAAAAGCGTGGCTCTTCATATTTTCAAGCCATTTAGTAGTGATTAAGTAATTTGCTCTCCGCTCTTGTTTAAATTTACCGTCTCCAGTATTGAATAAAATTTTAATATACTGTACACCGCATTGAGAACTACAAAATGCACATGTGTTATTCATTCCATCTCCTCAATAAATAAATGGTGTCGTTTCTCACAACATCATACAGCTAAACTTTATAAATAAATTCCAACTTTCCTTTAAATTCGAAAATTCTAAAAAATATCTAATGCTTTTTTTTATTGCGCAAATCATTGACATACTTACACTTATGAGAATCATCACTATTTTTTCTATTTTTTCACGCGTTGTACTACATGATGAGGCACATATGGCACTACAATCCTCGCAACCCTTGGCTTAATGTCAACCTTTCAGCTTATCCTATCACCATTCACTCTAATTCAGTACGTGTCCCCAAGAACCTGTTTCTCATCCCCTTTCTCATCCGGTAACAAGCTTAACAACTCCATCTATAAAATAGAATTGAATAACATATTGTTGTGGGAATACAATTGGAACACCCGCATCATACTTATAGTACCAAATTTCATCATATGTATTACCATCGTGAAAATAAACATTATATCGTTTACTCATAGGCTCACCATATATTGACAAAACATCATTCTCACTTTTTCCTAAATATTGTTTTGCTTCGTTTTTTGCATTTATCTCTTCCCCCGATGCAGCTGTAGAAGAATGTCCGTAATACCCTGTCAATGAACATCCAGACACAGTTAGCATGCAACACACTAGAATCACATATAAAACACTTCTAAACATAATAAAACCTCTTAAGCCAATTAATGTTTATTAAATTGAAAAGTGAAACCACTAACAAATTTTGCAGGATTAATATTGGGTCCGATTATATTTATAGGGTCACCATATTCATTAAAATATTCAAAAACACCTCTTGTGCC